>NZ_JBJURJ010000001.1:0-106160 GCF_046098205.1 Paenibacillus mesotrionivorans
CGGTAACCCTCCAGTCGAATCCATATTTTAGTTTACATAATATTTATTATGTTGCTTATTATTGTGGTTTCCCTTTACTGACCCAAAACACAACTTTATCTCCTTTAACGGCCGGTGTTCCCGCAGCGGGCTCCTGGCGGAGTACAGTGTTTTGGGCCGCATCTCCGTTTTCCAAGAGATACTCATAACGCATACCTGCTTTTAGGGCTGCCTGGGAGGCTTCCTCCAGAGTTTTGCCGGTTAGAGCCGGGACAGTGGTTTGCTCGGACTGGCCGGCTGCCGTAGACGGATTCGCCCCCGATGCCGTACTAGGCGACAGGGATACCCGCGGTGAAGCTGACGGAGTGGCGGAGGCTGCCCCTGCCGGAGGTTTGGCCGAGGAGGCCGTTCCTTTGCCGGGAGAACCGTTGGCAGAGGCGGAAGCTCCCCCGCTTCCTGCTGCCGGAGCAGTGGTTGCCGTGGGGGCAGGCGCTTCAGCCGAGGGTGGCCGGGTCACAAACCAGACTCCAAATACACCCAGAAAGCCGATAAGCATCACAATGCCG
Organism: Paenibacillus mesotrionivorans; assembly: GCF_046098205.1. Lineage (NCBI taxonomy): Bacteria > Bacillati > Bacillota > Bacilli > Caryophanales > Paenibacillaceae > Paenibacillus > Paenibacillus mesotrionivorans. Next base: position 546 of record NZ_JBJURJ010000001.1, read on the forward strand.
CTGAAAATAAGCCAGGGCCGCAGCCGGGATGAAGGAGAAACCTCCTCCTCTTCTTCATCCTCAGTTGGAGCAGCCGGAGCCGTATACTGCCGGACAGGCTCTTTTGCGGGCTTAGCAGGCTCCTCCGCCTTTTTCCTGCTGCGGTTGTGGGTTGCTGCGGCTCCGACACCAGCCTGCTCCGCAGCAACGTTCTTCTCCTGCCGGGGAGTTAACAGCCGCTCCAGTCCCTCCTCTATCTGGCGCAGTGTGCAAGACGGCAAAAATGCCGAGCTGGCCCAATCCGCAGCTGCCTGGGAAGTGCCCCCCGGCAAACCATCCAAACGATGGCTTATAGCCTGCTGGAACTCCCGCATGGATGCAGGCCCTTCGGTGCCTCCGGTGCACAGCTGGTACAATAAAGTGGCAAACCCGTACACATCCCGTTCTTTTTCCGGTGCGGCCAGCCAATATTGAATGATCTGGAGTCTGCCCGTATGATCCAGCCACAGATTATCTGCGGTGATCGCAAAATCCGGCAGCCTTTCCCGTTTCGCCTCACGGATAGCGGGAATCAGCTCCTTGAGCCGCTCCAGTATGTCCCGGCTGTTCCAGCCCAGAGCATGAATCCGGTCGGATAGCCGGAAGCCTTCCTTTTTGGCCAATACAGCATAAACCTCGGTTCCGGTAACCGATACATCGAGTATGTGCATAAACCGGTTATGGGAATAACGGGCTGCCGCCCCCAAACGACGCAGCAGCTCCTCCTTCTCGACATCGCTTAGCACAACCGTCCGCCACAGAAGCACCTCGCGGCCCAGCTTCGGGTCACGTGCAGCGGCCAGCCATCCGTCGGCGGCTTTGCTCCATGGTTCGGATAGTTGATAACGGTCAGCAAAAAATTGCATGATGATTCCTCCTTCTCCTTACACTCTTACTATATTCGGGAGAAGGCTTCATTTTCCGGCTTGTTCAAGCTTTCTTGGAATATTCTGCAGACCGGAAAGACTGCTGGCGAAAAATTGCCGGAAAGCCGCACTGATCTCCTCTTCAAACACGCTGTTATGCTCATCCTGCATATCCATGTAATAGTTTCCCGTTGCAATCTCCACGGATATGGAATCCAGGGGGAAGCCGACATCCCGGGCCGGGTGCGGCGTGTCCACCAACAGAAAAGCGGACCCCGCCAGATCATCCCCGTCATACTCGATGAGGTGCGTTTCGTCCCATACCAGACAAATGGCATTCCGGTAACGCGCCTTGACCGCACCTCCGTGTGCTTTGGCCAAGTCCGCATAATGCCGGATCATCTCTTCGTCGGTCAGCACCCGGCCGTTAACCCGGCGGACATGCACCCCCGGCTGCTCTTCTTGGGGCAGACCATCAATATATAAGCCCGAATCACACGAAAAAACCGGCTGCCCCAGTGCACGGTAATACGCCAGCGCCTTGATCCGCGCATTCTCCAACGGCTCCCTGCCGCTTTCATCCACCTCAGGGAGAAGTGTATCTGCCGCCGCGGCCGCCTCCTTCAATCCGTCCAGCTCCAGCGGCATTCCCCGGAGCATCTCCTTCATGGTTTTCAGCTTGGCGGGATTCCCCGTTCCATAGATGAGCTTCATCGGTTCCTCCCCCGGGTCAACTGCCCGATCCCTGCCAACAGCTTATCGTAATAGCTTTGCGAATTGGGAGTCATATCCTCCAAGGTAATCCGCCGTCCGACTTTCTGCGGGGAATGCCCCCATTCATCGTATATGATGCCGTGTGCGGATGCGGATTCCGCATTCCCCCGGACCAGGGCCTCCCATTCCTCGACGGGAACAGCCAAAAGACCGGATACCTCCTCCGGCTGCAGCTTATACGCCTCCAAAGGCAGGGCGCAGGCATACAGGTGGATATAGGAGAATTCCCGGTCAATCCATCCGTCAGGCAAAAAGGTTTCATCTGCGGATACACTTGCAAAGAACAGCTCCGAATAAGGAACGCCGATCCCCAGCTCCTCCTCCAGTTCCCGCACCCCATCCTCCACTTGCTCACCGGCCAGCAGGTGTCCTGCGCTGGATACATCCAAAAGCCCGGGATACGTGTCTTTGTCCTTATGCCGTAATTGAAGCAGAATTTCCCAGCCGGAGCTTCCCTTGCGAAGCACCCAACAGTGAAAGGTCCGGTGCCACATCCCTTGTTCATGGGCTTCTCTGCGGCTTGCCATTCCAATAGGGTTCATATGTTCATCGAAAATATCAAAACATTCATCCTGTGCCATGGGACAAGTTTCACCTCTTGCCCATTTTAGCATGTCCCCTTGCGGGCTTCCACTCCTCAGATAAGAAGCATACACCCATCACTTACCTCAACGTAACCTAGTTATAATCATTTCAGTACTTTTAAAATGGGGACAAGTGGGCTAGGATGGAAGAGTATGCCGATCACTATGAAGGAGGAATGTTCCGTGCAATACCGCAAACTGGGCAAAACCGGATTAAAGGTAAGCGAGATCAGTCTGGGCAGCTGGCTGACCTACGGAGGCTATGTGGAGAAGGAAAATGCGGTGCAGTCCATCCATAAAGCCTATGAGCTGGGAATCAATTTTTTCGATACGGCCAATGCGTATGAACGTGGAGAAGCGGAAAAGGTTGTAGGTGATGCGCTCCGCACTTATAGAAGAGAAAGCTACGTTCTGGCGACCAAGGTGTTCTGGCCGATGGGCGACAGCCCCAATGACCGCGGCCTGTCCCGCAAGCATGTGTTTGAGCAGCTGCATGCCAGCCTCCGTCGTCTGGGCACGGATTATGTGGATGTTTACTACTGCCACCGCTTCGACCCGGAAACCCCGGTGGAGGAAACCCTCCGCACCATCGACGATCTGGTGACCCAGGGCAAAATCCTGTATGCAGGCGTCAGTGAATGGACCGCCGTTCAGATGGCCGAGGCGCTGGCTGTAGCGGACAAGTACCTGTTGGACCGCATTGTGGTGAACCAGCCGGTATACAACATGTTCAACCGGTATATTGAAAAGGATATTATTCCACTGGGCGAGTCCAAGGGAATCGGCCAGGTGGTATTCTCGCCGCTGGCGCAAGGCCTGTTAAGCGGCAAGTACACCTCCCTGTCGGATATTCCCGCAGACAGCCGGGCTGCTAAGCTGGAGAACATGCGCAAGGGGCTGACCGAGGAGAAAATCACCAAGGTTGTGGAGCTTACCGCTATTGCCAAGGAGCTGAACATTACCGTGGCGCAGCTGGCGCTGGCCTGGATTTTGCGGCAGCCTAACGTAGCGAGTGCTCTGGTAGGAGCCAGCCGTCCGCAGCAGGTGGTAGAAAACGCGGCTGCCTCCGGCATCACTCTGGCACCGGAGATTCTGGAGAAAATCGAGAGCATTCTGGCCGCCAATTAATGAAGCCGGCCTGTTCCCCACGGATTTGACAATTGATAGTGCGCCATCTCTTTGGGTAACGGACCCAGGCTCCGCTATTTCAAGCAAAAACGGCGTTTTATCATCTTAACGGACTGACGCTCCGCTAAATGGCCAAAAACGACTCCTTAAGGCTGCCGGATGCATCAATATGGTCTTCTGTGTCCGCGAAGCATAACATAAGCCGGCTATTGGTATTAATAACGTCTCCTCAGTCCGTTAACACACCCGATTACCCGGTTAAAGTTAGACCTTCTGCAAATTAAAAAGCCTGTTCAGCCATCAAAGGCCGGACAGGCTTTTCTGTTCCAAAAAGAGCATTTATCAGCTGCTGCTTCCCAACGTAAGGCCGGCCAATACGTGATCTTACCCACATAATCAAGCGCTTACACAAATCTATTTAATGTAGTTAACCAAACTATTTAATGGCATAAAGAATATCGAAATCAAAAGCTTCGATACTCTCCGCCGGCATTTCGAACGGGTTCACAGGCTTCAACCGGTTGGCTTCCACGGTCCATGCACCCTCGGAATTGTCGATGGTACAGCCCTGACGGATGGCCCATTCCCGCAATTCCCCGTACATCCGGTACATCTCCTCCTTGCCTCCCACACACGGCGCAGCCGCATAACGCCGGGAGGGAATTGTCACCTGCTCTACCTGCGCCGGCAGGTCCTCGAAGCTTTTCACCTGCACGCCTACCCACAGGGTATGGTTGTCTCCATTGCCCTGCCCTTCCAGGCCCCACTGCGGATAAATAACATATCCGATGGAGTCGTTGACAATCAGGGATTTGTGATCCGCTAGCGCGGCCTGAAGCTCCTGCCATGCCCGTCTCACGTCCTTGCCCAACTGAAAATCCGCAAACGTCCCCTCAGCCCTGAGCACCGCCAATTGCAACTGATCCTTTGCTACAACAGTCGCTTCCATTTTATCCCTCCTTTTTTTCTCCTCTATTATGATCCTTTCCCAGGTGCGCCGTCAAGAAAACTCCCTTTTCTTTATTATGGAAAAAAAGCCCTTCCACAGTCGGAAGAGCTTGTGCCGGTTAAGCATCCAGTTTTTTGGATCCGATGCGGACAGGGGTGATGAACCAGTACATCATCCCCAGGAAAACGATGCCGCCCACCATATTTCCCAGTGTGACAGGAACCATATTATGGAACCAGCCGGCCAGGGATACGGTTTCCGGATGGGGCAGGACCAGAGCCAGCCCCAGCACCGTCATATTGGCAATGCTGTGCTCGTAGCCGGAGGCGATGAAGCCGAAGAGCATCCACCAGATCAGGATCAGCTTGGCTGAATCGCTTTTCGCCCGCATGGAGGTCCAGATGGCCAGGCAGACGAACCAGTTACAGAGAATGCCGCGGAAGAAAGCCTGCCAGAAGGGAATCGCCATTTTTTTGGCGGCCGTAGCCATCAGCAAATGATCCGCTTTGATGCCATTGAACAGCCCGGAGCCCTTGACCAGCATCACCAGCACCATCGCCCCGATCAGATTGCCCAGGAAGCACCAGAGCCAGTTCTTCCAGGTATCCCGCCAGCGGGTGGCCCCTGTCAGCGAGCTTAGAGTGAAGATCATATTATTCCCGGTAAACAGCTCCGCGCCTGCAAAAATAACCAGGGTCAACGCTACGCCGAAGCTGGCGCCCATCACCAATGAGGTAACGGGGGATTTGATGGCAAAAAGCGGCGCCCCTACGGAGAAAATCAGAATGATACCAAGTCCCACATAGGCGCCGGCCAGACCCGCGGCAATCAGATACCGCAGCAGGCTTTCATCCATTAGCTTTTTGCGCTTTAAAGCCGAATCCACTACCGTTTCAATCGATTCACGGTACATACGCGCTGCCCCCTTTTATCGGCTGTCCATTCCGATGCTGACTTTGCCCGCTTCCACCAACACGGGATAGACCTTCACTTGGCCGTTATCGGGAGCCTGCACTTCCCCTGTCAACAGGCTGATCTTCCAATCATACAGCGGATCATACAGATACTCGCCGCTGACCATACCTTCGCTGATAATCCCGCCCTTACGGTGAGGGCTGCGGTTCTCCAGCGCCACGATCCGTCCGTCTGTCAGACGGAACACGACAATTTCCTCTTCGCCTGCTTGCACCCGGACTCCGATCCGGCTGGGAAACCGCTCCACGGGGCCGATTTCCACATACGTCATCTCTGCCATATCTCTTCTCCCCTTTGTTCAAAATCGATCTTACGACTGGTGTACAGCCACATTCTCATACAGAGATTGCTGCAGGCCGCTGTCGGTGCGCACCTTCATCCAGGGGTCCTCCACCTGGGCAAGGGCCAGCTCCACCCGCTCCACAAGAGTTTGACGGGAATCAAGGTTATCTACAACGGCTTCGCGGATAACGTCGAGACCAATCCGTTCCACCCATTCGCTGGTCCGTTCACCGAACTTGCCGGTTTCCCGGTAATACTGGATGTACGCGCCGCAAATGGCTACCAGCTCTTCATCGGTTTTGACCTTGCAGAGAAGATCGGCTCCCCTCAGCTTAATGCCCCCGTTGCCGCCGACGAAGATATCCCAACCCCCGTCATTGCCTACTACGCCGAAATCCTTGGTCCCGGATTCCGCACAGTTACGGGGACAGCCGTTAACCGCCATCTTGAACTTGGCCGGCATCCACAGCCGTTCGAATTTCTTCTCCAGCTCGATGCCTACCCCGATGGAATCCTGGGTGCCGAAGCGGCAGAAGCGGTTGCCGACGCAGGTTTTTACAGTACGCAGTGACTTGGCGTAGCCGTAACCGGAAGGCATATCCAGCTCCTCCCATACCTTCGGTAGGTCCTCCTTCTTCACACCCAGCAGGTCCAAACGCTGGCCGCCGGTTACCTTGACCATCTTCACATCATATTTCTCTGCCACTTGGGCGATTTTCTTCAGCTCCGAAGGGCTGGTTACACCTCCATACATCCGCGGGATCACACTGAAGGTGCCGTCCTTCTGGATATTGGCGTGAAGCCGTTCATTGACAAACCGGGATTCCCGTTCGTCCTCGTACTCCTCCGGCCAGATCATGCCCAGGTAGTAATTCAAGGCCGGCCGGCACTTGGAGCAGCCTTCCGGCTCATGCCATTCCAACACGTTCATGACTTCACGGACAGAATGCAGACCTTTTTCCCGGATAGCCGCTACGATTTCTTCCCGGCTCTTATCAGTGCAGCCGCAGATACCTGCCTTAGCAGGGGCGCCTGCTGCGTAATCGGCTCCCAACGCGGAGGCCAAAAGCGCCTCTACCATCGGCTTGCAGCCGCCGCAGGAACGGGTAGCTCCCGTATGCTGCTTGATTTCGTCCACGCTGGCCCAGCCATCGTTCTTGATACCGTTCAAAATCACGCCTTTGGTTACGCCGCTGCACCCGCAGACAATATCGCTGTCAGCCATGGCATCTACCGCGCTGGTTTTGCTGCCGCCGCCACAGCAGCCGCCGCCTCCCATCAAGGCTTGGTGGATGTCCTCTGTCATCTCCGCCTGCTCGGCAGTCCAGCGGGCCAGACGCACAGACTCAGCCACATCACCGAACAGCACTCCGCCGACAACGGCATTACCCCGAAGAAGGATTTTCTTGTAGATTTTTTTCCAGGGATCATGAACAGTCAAGGCAGTCAGGCCGGGCGCATCCAGGAATTCACCGGCAGAGAATACATCCACACCGGATACCTTCAGTTTCGTGGAAACGGTGGAACCGGTATACGGAGAAGGTTCCATTCCGCAGAGCAGCTTAGCTAATACGGCTCCTTGCTCATAAAGCGGAGCCACCAGTCCATAGCACATGCCGCGGTGCTCGTTGCATTCTCCTACGGCATAGATGCCTTCAAACTCAGTACGCATATAATCGTCGACCAGAATGCCGCGGTTCACGGGAATGCCGCTGGCTTGGGCCAACTCGGCATTGGGCTTGATCCCGGCAGCCATCACGACGAAATCCGTCTCCAGCACACTGCCGTCAGCGAAGCGGATTCCGGTTACACGGCTGTCTCCCAGCAGCTCCGAGGTTTGCGCCTGCATGAAGAAGGATAAACCTTGGGCTTCCATCTCGGACTTCAGCATTCCTGCGGAAACCGGGTCCAGCTGGCGTTCCATCAGCCGGTCCATGAGGTGGATGACGGAAACCTCCATGCCCAGCTCCTTCAAGCCGCGAGCTGCCTCCAGACCCAACAAACCGCCTCCGATTACAGCCGCTTTGCGGTACGACTTGGCTGCCTGCATCATGTCCTCGCAATCCTGGATGCTGCGGAAGCCTACAACCCCTTCCTTGTCCGCACCCGGCACCGGAAGAATAAACGGCTTGGAGCCGGTAGCAAGAATCAGCTTGTCATATTCCACAGCCTCTCCGTTATCCAGCCGCACCAGCTTGGCAGCAGTATCGATGTGCTCAGCCTTGGTGCCGGTGAACAGGCGGATCCGGTTCTCCGCATACCACTCGATCGGGTTAAGAATAATATCCGGCAGGGCTTTGCTGCCCTCCAGCACATAGGAAAGCTGGATCCGGTTATAATTGGGATGAGGCTCTTCGCCGATCACGGTGATCTCATACTGCTGTGGCTGGAGCTTGAGAATTTGTTCAATCACGTTCATGCCGGCCATTCCGTTGCCGACGAGAACCAGTTTTTCTTTACGGAGATTATTATTTGCAGTCATGGTTAGGCTCCTCTCCATTTTTCCCGAAGCTTTTTTTGAACCGGCGGTTAATTACGTGAATTTGTTCACATACCTGCCTGCAAGCTTCTTTGGATCATCTATTGGTTAATCAGATTATAATAAATCCAAATAAAAAAATCGGTAACCGTTGTTACCGATTTTCCAAGCTATTTGATGAAAATATATTTTGGGGGAAATATAATTTTTTAAGAGAACGCACAAATCGGTGAAATCGCCTTTCCCTTCCGAGGAATCTGCCGGTTCTTGTGGTAAAATAGAAGCTGTTAAACACTTCACGGAAGGGAACATCCATATGTCCGTCAAAACCGAAAAACAAAAGATGCTCGCCGGAGAGCTTTATAATGCGGCCGATCCAGTGCTGACCCAGGACAGGCTCCAAGCACGGAGGCTGACCCGGCTGTTCAACCAGACCCTCGAATCCGAAACCAGACAACGGAAGGCATTGCTCAAGGATCTGCTGGGCTCCACAGGCAGCCAGATTTATATTGAGCCCGACTTCCGGTGTGATTACGGCTACAATATTCATGTAGGCGAGAATTTCTACGCCAACTTCGATTGTGTGTTCCTGGACGTTTGCGAAATCCGCATCGGGGACAACTGCCTGCTTGGACCCAGTGTCCATATTTACACCGCGGGCCATCCCCTGCAGGCGGACCTCCGCAATACTGGCGCCGAATTCGGCAAACCCGTCGCCATCGGCAGCAATGTTTGGATCGGCGGCCGCGTAGTGATTAACCCCGGCATTACCATCGGCAACAACGTGGTGATTGCCTCCGGTTCGGTGGTTACCAAGGATGTCCCGGACAACGTCGTGATCGGCGGCAATCCGGCGAGGGTGATCAAACAAGTAGACGAATAAGGTCCCGTTGACCTGCCACCAACACAGAAGAGCCCCGAGGGATTCCCCGAGGCTCTTTTTGGCTTTGTGCCGCCGCTTACAGATGCTTCTTGATTTCGCTGATCAGGCCGGCATATTCTTCATCCGACAGATAGGTTTGAGCCGGATTCATGACAAAGGTAGTCCCCCACTGCTCGCCGCCCTCATACTTGGGGACGATGTGGAAGTGGACATGGGGCATGGTGTCGCCATAGGCGCCATAATTCACCTTGCCGGGATTGAAGGCTTGCTGCACCGCGTTTGCGGCTTTGGCCACATCGGCTACCAGGCTATTGCGGGTATCCTCCGGCAGCTCGAAGATTTCACGGGCGTGACCGTTCAAGGCCACCAGTACACGGCCGCGGTAGGTTTGCTCGCGGAACAGGTACAGTGTGGAAACAGACAGCTGTCCGATTTCGATCATCAGCTTGTCCAGGCGTTCGTCATGGTTGCAATACATACATTCGGGATGGGACATAGTAGGTATTTCCTCCTTAGCACACGTTTGCAATGCTCCTTCAATATTACCGCTGCACCTTACAGATGTCATGATTCAATTGGTACGAATTTGTTACAAGTTTAGACGATGGACAGGATCCTGACTAGCCAGATTCAGACTAACGGCGGCCAGAGACGCTATTTCCGGAAAAACTCGGGGTAAGACGGTTCATTTGCCCGACTAAGAGCACCTGCTTCCGTTAGAAATCCGGCATCCTGATTTGGGTCGGAATAGAGGCTCCTGCATCCGTTAGAGTCCCCGCCCCCCGTGAACCTGCTAAACCTGTTTCACCATCCGGTCATACCGGTGCCCGGCGACCATAAGGGCGTCCTGCGGTGCATATCCTAAACGCTCATATAGTTTCCGCGCGCCTCCATTATGCTCCTCCACCAGAAGGCTGAGCTTTCCCCATCCCGCCTGTGCGGCCAATCTGCCGAATTCCTCCAGCAGCAGCGTTCCCAGACCCTGCCCACGGAAATCCGGATGGACCGCCAGACTGTCCAGGTAATACTCGTCCGATCCGGCTTCGCAGACGATGGCTGCAGCCGATTTGCCGCTGGCCTCCAGCCTGGCCTTCAGCGGCCTGTCCAGCACCTCCGCTCTGCTGCCATGGTAAGCCAGCATAAAAGCAGCCACCCGCCCCTCTTTCTCCAGCACGGTAACATTCTCATAACTAAGCCGGTTCCCTTCACGGCAGTAGAATTCCTCCAACACTGCCATGGCTTCCCCCGGGCTCTCCTCGCCCGTCAGACTGTAGGCGATGTCGCCGATAGCGTCCATCATCAGGGGCAGAACTCCGGCGGCATCCTCTTTTCTCGCATTGCGCAGCACGATTCTCCGCTCCTTTTTCCCATTCTTGTCCAATTCCATCATGACATGACGGCAGCTGGAACGCAAATCCGGGTCACCTTGAGGCTACCGCCTGCATAGGCTATAGTGCCATTGCCGTCAGCCCTGACGGGGCAAACCGGCTATTAATCTAGGGAGGAATCCGTCTATGCCTTGGCAGATGAAAGCGGCGTCGCTTGTGGGGAGTCCGGTAGGTGTATCCATGCAAAACGGGACCGGAACCAGCGGAATCTTGTGCGGAATTGAAAACGGAGAGCTGCTGCTGATGGAATATTTGTATCATACCCAGTTTGCCTTAAAGCATTATCCGGTGTTTACCATTGCCGATGTGAATCCGTTCCCCACATGTGTACCTGCTCGGTATGAATACAGCTACTACGAGGGAATTTGACGTTTACTCTAAAGGATTAGCCCAAAACGGCAGCTTCCCCAATTGGAGGAGCCGCCGTTTTTCTTATACCCGGTGCATCATAGGCAAAGAGAACAAATAGATATTGATAGCAGCCAAAAGCAGCATCAGGGCGTAATAAGGCAGCAGCTTGCGCCAGGAAGCTCTCCCTCCGATCCGGTAAACCGCATAGACGGAACCGGCCAGGCCCAGCACAACCACCAGATATTGCAGCAGCTGCACAACTCCAGTAGAGGCAAACGCCAAATCCCCGCTCATGGGATATCCGAACAGACCGGTGGTATTAAACCAGACGGCCTTGCCCTCGGTAAAAGCGTGAAACAGGTTATGGGCAAGGTGACCTGCCAAATCCAGCGGAATAATGGCATAGCCGAAGCGGATAAAATTTTTCATCACCGCATCCTTCGGTTGGCTGCTCCCTGCGGTAAGCCGCGCCGCCAACCATAATAGACCGATGGGTATCAGCATGGAGCAGATAAAGGCCACCGTAAAATTCACATTATAATTGGCAGTGCCGGTTACCTTCCCGATGACGCCGAGGATTTGCTGCCAGATCTCCAGCATGGTGATGTTCTGAACGAAAACGATGCCCATGATGACTGCTGCCAGAAAGGCGTGCTCCATTCTAGGCTTCCCAATCCCCCATAGCTCCGAGGTGGGTTTGCGCAGGAAGATGCGGACGGAATCATTAGGGCAGGATTTGACGCAATTGCCGCACAGGTTGCAGTCGGCGCTGTTGTCCATGGTTTTCACAAACTCAAACATAGGACAGCCCTCCGCCTTTTCGTTGCCCCTGTAGCAGGACTGGGTTTTGCAGCCTTTACATATTTCCGGTGTTCCCCGTAGGGCTAACATACCGGAGCGGGAATAATTGCCGGCCAGCCCGCCCAAAAAGCATAAGGTCTTGCAGAAGGTCCGCCGCTCATAAAAAACCGACGTCCCCACCACCATAGTGGTCAGCAGCAGAAGCAGATACCCCGAACCCCGGGGTGACTCCACGATCCCCCAGATATGGTCGGACCATGTGATCAGAATAAAGAAAAAGTCGATGAACCAGATACCGTATTTCTTTAAAAAACGGGGCATGGGCCGTTCTGCGCCAACCGCCTTACGAACCAGGTCACTAAGCTTGCCGAAGGGGCAAACAGCGCACCAGAACCTTCCCAGAACCAGGAACAATACGGGAATGGCCGGCCACCACAGCACCCAGGTCATAGAGGTGCCGAAGTTGCGGCTGGGGTTAACAGTTCCCGCCACTAGCTCCACCACAATCACGGCAAACACCAGCATGGCTGCCCATTGGAACAAACCGGGATACCACCGGCTCTGGATGAATCGCTTCAGGGATGAAAATTGCAGCAGATTATTCATGTTGCTGCCCCTCCATCCGCTCCGGTTTGGGCCCGAATTTGTTCCAGGCGCCGATAATGAAAAAAGCGCCGTTCAACGCGGCGAAGCTGCCCAGCACCCGTACATTGGCGGGGGTCTCCACAAGATCCGCTTCGTTGCCGTGGCTATGGCTCCCTGATGCGGAGGTTTCATTGTGTTCCGAAGCGGAGTCATCTGAAGACTTGGCTTTCATGTGGCTTCCGTGGGAATCCGTATCATGCCCCATATCATGGCTCTCTCCGCCTTGCCCGCTGCCGTGCTCTGTGTGGTCTACGACACCCGACGTCCCGTCAGCCAACGCAGCTCCGGCCATAAGCAGCATACCTGCAATGGTCATAATCACAGTTTTTTTCATCAACATAACATGTCCTCCCGTACCATGCGCATTCGTCCTTGCCGGTGTGTTACATCACACGTTTACCCAAGCAGGACTGGCTTAATTGTACGGGCAAATTATGTAGAAACCATGTGCCTACAGTTGAAATTCAGGTATCGGCGGCAGGCAGCCGGAGAGTAAACCGGGTCCCGGTTCCAGGTCTGCTCCAAACCAGCAGTTCTCCGCCGTGAAGCTCCGCCAGCTTGCGGGCAATCGCCAGTCCAAGGCCGGTACCGCCGTATTCCCTGGAGCGGGATTTCTCCACACGGTAGAAGCGTTCGAAAATATAGGGCAGCTCATCCCCGGGAATTCCGATTCCCGTATCCTGGACTGCAATTTCCACAAAGCCGTTCACAGGGACAACACTTACCTTGATCTCCCCGGCCTCCGTATACCGGATGGCATTGTCTAGCAGATTCGTCATTACCTGCTCCAGCCGCAAGCTGTCACCTTGTACATCCGGGAGGGGGCTATTCATCTCCTGCACCAGGAGAAGCTGCTTCCCTCTGGCCTTTAACTGGGCTTTTTGCACACAGTCACTAACCAAGCCAGCGATGTCCAGCCGCTCCGGTGTAAGATCAATTTTACCCTCCTCCATCTTGGACAGCTCGAACAGATCATGGATCATCACATTCAACTTACGGGCCTCCTGCTGGATAATCCCGAGAAACTGCTGCCTCTCCTCCTCCGTTTCATACAGCCCCTCGCGGACCACATTGGCATAACCCTCCATATAGGTAATGGGGGTTCTCAGCTCATGAGAGATGTTGGCAAAGAACTCCTGACGGGTATCGCGGATATGCTGCAAATCCCGGGCCAGATCATTAATGGCTTCGGCCAAGGCACCGATTTCATCCCGGGAGCCTACCGTCAGCCTTTCCTCCAGATTCCCACGGGCAATCGAGCGCGCCGCTTTTTCCATCCGCACCAAAGGCCGGGACATAATCTGGGAAACAACGTAGCTGAAGGCGATGGCAAGGACAAAGGCAACGGCAGCGGAAACAGCGATCAGAAATCGCACCTGTCCCAATGACTCATCCATTGTCCGCATAGACGACAGCACAAACAGCGCCGCTCCGGCATGCTCCCCTTCTCTAATCGGATAAACCGAAACAAAATACCGTTCTCCCCAGGAATCTGTGTATTCCGAAGCGGAGGATTGCCCTTGCTGGAGAGCCTGCAAGGCTTGCGGCTTAATAAATCCGGTGTCGGCGATTTTCAGCTTACCCAGCTCCGCTGTACGTTTACCCTCCATATCCGTCATGGAAATGGACACATTGGAAAATTCGGCAAACATGTGGATCAGCTCGTCCGTCCCGCTTTCATGGGATTGGGCCATGGACGCAAAATGGCGGGCCAGCTCATCAACATCCCCGCTCATCCGGTTATGGTAAAAATTCGTGAAAACCCGGTCGATGACCAAACCCAGAACGAGGATCACCAGCAACAGCAAGGCTGCAATAACCGCGCCAAGCTTCAGCCCGATGCGGTTAATGCTTTTCATAGGAGCCTCCGGGACCAGGCAGATTAAACTTATAGCCCAACCCCCACACCGTCTGGATAGGGTTATAGGATAAACCCGCCTTTTGCGTTTTCTCCCGGATATTCTTGATATGGGTATCCACCACCCTGGTTTCCCCGGAAAAATCGTACCCCCACAACAGCTCCACCAGGGAATCCCGGGAATAGGCCCGCCCCGGATTTTTGGCCAAAAGAGCCAGCATGTCAAATTCCTTCGGGGTAAATTCCACCAATGAACCGTGAATGCGGATCTCCCGGGCCTCCGGATAAACCGCAAGTCCCCCGATATCGACCTGGACAACGGGTTTGGTCGGATTTCCGGATACCGGCTGCTGCCGGGAACGGCGAATCAGCGCTTCCGCTCGGGCCAGCAGTTCTTCCGGCTCGAAGGGTTTGGTGACATAATCATCCGCCCCCAGCTTGAGGCCGTTGACCTTGTCGCGGGTATCCGAACGTGCCGTCAGCATCAGGACGGGTGTCACAGAACCCTCCCGGATTTTGGCGCACACCTGCCAACCGTCCATGTCGGGCATCATGATATCCAGCACCACCAGGTCATAAGCCTCCCGGCCAAGGCACTCAAGCCCCTCCCTGCCCGATGAAGCCTCCGTAACCTGATACCCCTCCTTGCGCAGATAGATTCGCAGCAGATTGCGCATATTCCATTCGTCATCAATGACCAGCACACGTTTGTCTGTCATCCGTACACCTGCCTGTTATTTTATGGAAATTCATAAAAAGACCGCCCTTTCGGACAGTCTTTTTGCATGGCGGTTATTTATGCTTGCGCCAATCCAGCTTGCTGTTGTTCAGCAGATGCTCGAAGTCATTCTCCAGGCGTTTTTTCTCTGCAGCCCTGGCCGCTTCCTCCCGCTCCTTCTGCTCCAGCCGGCGTTTTTCTTCCTCCGCCTTCATTTCCTCCGCCTGCGCCTTCAGCTTGCTGAGAGTACCGGCATCCAGAAGATCCTTCAGGGTTGCGGGGGCATCGCTGCGTTCATTGGATTTGGCGGCGTTCTGCGCATTTCTTTTTTTCACCATTGCCATCACCTCGGTTTCTACCCTATTCCAGCCTATTATAGCAGGTTTCCTGCCTTCAGGACAAAATCACATATAAACACCACAAGAATGCTGCTAGGTTTTTGGAGAGCGCTTCACTATACTGGAGGGGTAAACGTTAAACTTTAAACATAAGAGCGGATGGTGAAGGGAATGGCGAATCCCAAGGTAGGACTGCAGCTGTACACGCTTCGCGATTTAACCAAAGATGATTTTCTGGGAACGATCCGCCAGGTAGCGGAAATCGGGTATGAAGCTGTGGAATTTGCCGGATTTTTCGGTTTTTCGGCCAAGGAAGTGAAAGCGGTATTAGATGAATGCGGTCTGGAAGCGCCTTCAGCTCATATTGGCATCAACTTTACCGATATGGCGTTAATGGAGGAAGGACTGAAGCAGCAGATCGAATATGCCCAGGAGCTGGGACTGAAGCATATTATCACTCCCTGGTCCCCTTTCTCCGAGGTGCCGACAGAAGAGGAGCTGGACGAGCGTATCCGCTTCCTGACCCGGGCCGCGGAGCTGGTGAAGGAGGCCGGATTGCAATACGGCTACCATAACCATGCCTTCGAATTCAAAACCGTCAACGGTGAAACCATCATCGACCAGATGCTGGCCCGCATTCCGGCAGAACTGTTCACCATGCAGTTTGACCTGGGCTGGGTTCATAAGGGCGGTAAATCCCCTGCTGAATATATCAAGAAATATGCCGGGCGGGTTCCCCTGGTGCATATCAAGGACTTCGGCGACGGACGCGATGATACCGAGGTGGGCAACGGGGTTGTGGATTTCAAAAGTGTGTTCTCACTGGCCCAAGAAGCCGGCATCCAATATTACATTGTGGAGCAGGAGCAGTTTACCGGGTCCCCGCTGGACAGCATAAGAATCTCCCTGCAATATTTCCGCAACAACGGCATTTAATACGAAACACATCCAAACCTCATCACAAGAAAAAAATACCGGAAAGCGGACCTGGGGCCGTTATCCGGTATTTGCTTTTGCCTACCCTTCATTTCCTTATGTGCGGCTTGCTCCAAGCAGCTTCAGTCCCAACCCCACAAAAATGACGCCCGTCACCTTGTTCAGGTATTTGCCGAATTGGCTTTGGCGCAGCCACTTGGTCATGAAGTCGGATACCACCACCAGCAGCATACACCACAGTGTCCCGGTTGTAATGAAGGTCAGCCCGAGAATCAGGAACGGGAGTGCGCCGTAGGTTTGGTCGGCACTGACGAACTGGGGCAGGAAAGCCAGATAGAACAAGGCCACCTTGGGATTCAACACATTGGTCAGGAGGCCTTGAAGATAAATCTTGCGCAGCCCTTCCTTGGGCATAACACCCGATTCCATGGCAGGATTTTCCCTGCTGCGGATAGACTTGATCCCCAGGTAAACCAGATAAGCAGCGCCGATCCACTTGATCAGGTTAAAGGCCAAAGCGGAGTGCATCAGAATGGCGGACAACCCGAAGGCGGCAAAGGCCGTATGCACAAAAGCCCCCGAGATAATGCCGAACACGGACATCATACCTGCGGTTTTCCCTTGGGACATACATCTGCCGAAGATGTACAGGGTATCGCTGCCCGGTGTCATATTCAACAGAAGCCCCGATAATAAAAAGACCGTGTAATGCTCAACCCCCAACATAATGCCGCCCCCTCCCTGCCCAGGATTCCCCTATACCAGCATATAATAGTGGAAAAATTCCTCATCCTGCACATATCCGTGCTCCAAATATACCTTTTGAGCCCGCAGGTTGGTCACCTGGGTAGCGATTTCAAGCCCTTTGGACTTGGTGAGAACGGCAAATTCCTGCGCAGCCTCCAGAAGACCCTTGCCTACCTGCTTACTGCGGTGGGATTCACGCACATAGAGGTCATTCAACAGCCAGATGCGTTTCATGGAGACGGAGGAAAACAACGGATAGAGCTGCATAAAGCCTACTGCCGTTCCGTCAGCTTCATCCCTGGCTAAGAAAATAACGGATTCCCCATGCTCCAAACGGTCAAACAGGAAAGCCTTGGCTCCCTCCAAATCGCTTTCCTGACCGTAAAACACCCGGTATTCATCGAACAAAACGGCTGCTTCATCCAGCTCACGGATTGTAGCTTGGGCAATCGTCACACTCATACCTGCTCCTCCGTTTCATAGAACGCAAACAGCGTCTCCACCGGCTTGAAATACAGATGCCCATCCTCCCACGCTTGGAAATGCAGATCCATCCGGGAATCGGTCCAGGTGGCTGGAGTTCCTTTGGTGTTCAGCTTCCGCGGCAATACGGGCTCCTCCACCACAGCGGGAAACTCCTGATAGCCGAACAGCAGATTTTCATGCATGGCGATAATCTCATATTTGGGACCGAAGAAGGCATGCTCCTCCTGAAGCTGGTAGTGGTAATAAATATAGCTGGCCATCATCTCCGGAAGCAGATGCGCCACTCTGCCCACTCTCCGCTCCACAGGCGCCTTCCGCCGCCAATGCTCCGGGCTTTCCGGCGCGTTAAAGTGGAACACATCGATCATCTGGATCCAGCTTCTCGGTTTGTCTGCCCCCGGCCAAGCCTCCAGCACCTGCTCCATACCGGCAAACCATCTGTCCGGGTGAAACGCCTCATTCAAACATTCATAATACAGGAATACAGAACGCTTCCAGCGGTGCCCGGTGAGGGTCATCAACAGCCCGTCTGCCATATCCCTGCGGACGGCATTCAGCCGCTGGCGGAACAGCTCCAGCCCTTCCTCTTCATGTCCTTCCTTCAACTGCGCCCGATAGATGCAACGAATCATGTTTCAAGCTCCTCGTCTAGTTTTTTAAGATTGTTCCGGAACCGGCAGGCAGACCGGCGGAATGTCCCGGCGGCAAACCAGTTGGCCATCCTCTACCACCAATTCAGCCGCTTGAATAGAGCTGCGCCTGCCTTCATATCCATTATCCACACCCGGAACCCGTCCGGGATGGGTAAAGTAGAAAATCCAGGCCCGTTCTCCCACCGCCACAACATCCGCATGGAAGCCGAATCCCCGGTCATCCTCCCGGCTGCCGGACTCGGCCAGAATCTGCCCGTTCCGCTCCCAATGCTCCAGATCCGCCGAGCGGTAAACCCCCTGCCCTTTCCACTCATCCACTATCATCCAGTAGGAGCCGCCCAAGGAAAACACGTTGGCCCCTTCATGAGCATGGGTCTCCATAACCGGTCCTGTTACCCGCCAGGTATACAAATCCTCCGAATCCGCGGCATAGGTATGGGAGCCGTTGGCCTCATCTTTGTACCACATCCGGAAGCCACCGCCGGGCAGCTCCTCCACGCAGGCGTCAATTACCCTGTCCGAGCTTAACGCCAGCTTGGCTTCGAACTGCCACGCCAGCAGATCGGCACTGGTATAATGGAGAATTTCCCGCTTGTGGCCGGCCCATTGGATGGGAACCCCCTGAATATAGCTGACGTACATATGGTATAACCCGTTATTGTAGATGATTTCCGGTGCCCAGAAGGTATTGCGGCCCCACTCCACATCCAGCCCCTCCAGGATGCCTCTGTACAGCCAGCTTTGTCCGCCGTCCCGGGACACGGCCACACCCAAATCCGTGCCGTGCACCCAAGCTACTCCCGCACCCTCCGCCGTCGCCCGGCGGTTGGTATACACCATCCACCATTCCTTCAGCTCCCGGTTCCACACCATCACCGGATCAGCCGCTCCGTCATAGATGGGATCGCGGAACAAGGGGGCTTTCATGCTGTTTTGCGCAGGCTGCAGGCTCATTCGTCCATCTCCAGTCGTTTCAGGAAGTCATTCATGGCGCTGTATCCCTGCTGGCGCAAGTACCAGTTGTTGGCGGCAGCCTCAACCAGACCCGCAACATCGCGGCCGGGCTGCAGTTGGATTTCGATATGGGGAATGGCAATATCCATATACTCGGTAAATTTGGTTTCCAGCTCCAGATCATTGTTCAGGGCATTGTCCTGCCACTTGGTCAGTTCAATGTCCAGCACCACCCGGGTCTCATCCTGGAAGGCGCTGCGCCCGTAGAGGCGGGACACATTAATCAGACCGATGCTGCGCAGGGCGAGGAATTCCTTGGTTTTGCCGTCGTGGGTGCCGAGGAGAGTTTCCGGCCCGGTTTTTTTGAGGACCACCACATCGTCGGCCACCAGCCTGTGTCCCCTGCGGATCAGGGTATGGGCGGTTTCGCTTTTGCCTACGCCGGACTTGCCGCGCAGCAGAATGCCGATGCCGGACACGTTCACACAGACCCCGTGTACTGTCATTTGCGGCGCCATCAGCTTGCCTAAATAGGAATTGGCCAGCTCCTGGAATTTCTTGGTGCGCAGAGGAGTCCGCAGAAGAGGAATATTCTCCTCCTCACAATATTTGATCAGATATTTCAGCCCCTCCTGGTTCCATGTGACCACGAAGCAAGGCGGATGATACTTGACGATATTGCCGATGCGGACATTCCGTTCCTCTTCCGATAAGGTATGTAAATAGTTGATTTCCTTTTGTCCGAGAAGCTGGATATGATCCTGGGAAAAAAAATCAAAATAACCCACGAATTCCAATCCCGGCCGATGAACCTCCGGCTTCGGGATCGCCCGGTTTAATTGGGAAGGTCCCGCCAGTACCTCCAGCCCGAATTTTTCCACCAAATCCTTGACCACAATGCTGTTCATTCTTCTGCCAATCCTCCCGACTGATCTGATACTGCCTGCCGTTCTCCGCAAAGAACAGCGTATACTATCTATGTTCTATTCGACTTTTTGCGCCAATCCCCTTCCGGTTCAAAAAGAAAACAAAAAAAGCTTCATGTGCGAAGCTTTTTGTTGTGACAAGGTAATGGGAAGAGTTAGATATGCTTGGCCTCCAGCCTTCGGGCAGTGATGGAGAGCACATAATTGACGGTAAAGTACAAAACAGCGGCCAGCAGCATGGTCGGAATGGCATAGGCGAATTTTTGCCCGTTGACAATCTGCACATTATGCATAAGCTCCGGCAGCGAGATAATCACCGCCAGACTGGTATCCTTGAGCAGGGAAATAAACTGGCTGACCATAGGCGGGGACATCCGCCGAAGTGCCTGGGGCAGGGTAATATGCAGCAGGGCTTGCATGTAACTCAGGCCTGAGGAGCGGGCCGCTTCAATCTGGCCCTTGTTGATGGAGGTCAGACCGCCCCGGACAATCTCCGAAATCATCGCCCCTTCGAATACCGTCAATGCCAGGATTGCCGACCAATAGATCCCCAGCTTGATACCCAGCTGCGGGAGCACCATATACGCGAAAAAGATAAGCAGCAATAAGGGCAGGTTCCGGATGGTATCCACCACAACCGCAACCGCATGATACACGCCGGGAATACGGGTATACCGCAACACCCCAAGCACCAGACCCAGTACAAAGCTAAGGATGATCGCTACCACCGAGATCCAGACCGTGGTCCAAAAGCCTTCCATAATAAAAGACAGGTTATCTCCCGAATAAGCTCCTATAAAATCCATGATGCGTCCTCCTCTCTATGAGCTTCTGGCAAAACGCCGCTCCAGATAATGAATGCCGAAGCTTAAGGGAACGGTCAGCACCAGATAGAACAAGGCCACCAGGGAATAAACCGTCAACGGCAGAAAAGTATCCGAATTGATCAGGTCCGCATAATACATCAGATCCATTCCGCTGACGACCGCCAGGATAGACGAATTCTTCACCAGGTTCAGAAACTGGTTGCCCATAGATGGAGTTGCGATCTTAATAGCCTGGGGCAAAATCACATGGAACATCGTCTGGTTATACGTCAGACCTGTAGCCCGTGCAGCCTCACTCTGTCCCTTGGGGATGGACTGGATACCGGCCCGTATACATTCGGCAATAAAAGCGGCTGTATATACCGTCAGACCCAAGGTTCCCGACACAAACCCGTCCAAAGGCACACCCAGGGAGGCAGGCCCGTAATAAAAAATATACACCACCAGCAAAAGGGGGATATTGCGGATAAACTCCACAAAGCCTGTTCCCAGCCAATTCAATGCCTTAACCGGGGCAATCCGCATCACGGCAATGACCGCTCCCAATAAAAAGCTGGCCACTAACGCGATCAGGCTGATCTGGATGGTATTGACGAAACCCTCGAAGAAACGGTCCCAGTGTTTGAACAACACATCAATATCGAACTTTGCCATAGCGCTTCTCTCCTAACTGCAGATGTGTCAAAAGGGATAAGCGGCAAGCCACCTATCCCTTTTGACGTACCGGCATTATTTGGCCGGCTTCACACCCATCCAGGATTCGTACAGCTTGTCGTAGTCGCCGCTTTTTTTCATGTCGCCCAGAAGCTGGTTAACTACGCCCGCAAAGCCGGTGTCACCCTTGGGCATAGCGATTCCGTAAGGCTCATCGGTGAAGGTCCCGCCTACAACCTCGTAGTTGGCATCCTGCTTCATCATGCCGAACAGAATGGCATTGTCCGTGGTCAGCGCAACGCCTTGGCCTGCCTTCAGAGCAGTGAATGCGTCCTGATAGTTCTCAAACTCCAGAATGGTGGCATCCGGCACCTTCTGGCGGATGTTGGTGGCCGAGGTGGAGCCCTTCACTGCAAGAACCTTGTCGCCCTTCTTCAGGTCAGCCACACTCTTCAGGGGACTGCCCTTCTTCACCAGGATGGATTGGCCGGCCATGAAGTAAATGTCGCTGAATTCCACCTGCTGCTTCCGCTCCTCGGTAATGGTCATGGTGGCGATAATCAGGTCGATCTCACCGTTTTGCAGCATGGGAATCCGGGTTTTGGAGGTAACCTCCTTCAGCTCCAGCTTGTTTTCGTCACCAAGGATCTTCTTGGCGATAGCCTTGGCAATATCGATATCGAAGCCCTCTACCTTGCCGGTAGACGGATTTTTCAGGCCGAACAGGTTGGTATCGAACTTCACGCCGGCAACCAGCTTACCGCGTTTTTTGATGGCGTCAATGGTTTTGCTGTCAATCTTCGCCTCCGGCGATGCGGCAGCAGCCGTACTTGCCGTTCCGGCGCTGGGTGCTGCGGATGCGGCGGTTTCTTCCGTTTTTTCACCGCAGGCAGTTAGCACCAGCATCATGAGCAGCATGAGTGCCAATCCAATATGAAACCCTCTCCACTTGTTCATCGAAATCGTCTCCCTTTTATGTATATTGGATAACCGAAAAACCGTTAATGATGAAGCAGTCTGCCCAGGAACAGCTGCGCCCGCTCCTCCTTGGGATTGTCGAAGAACTCGGCGGCCGGTGCCTCCTCCACTATCTGCCCCTGATCCATAAAGACCACCCTGTCCGCTACCTCACGGGCAAAGCCCATTTCGTGGGTGACAATTACCATGGTCATGCCGTTATGCGTCAGGGAACGCATGACGTCCAGCACCTCCCCGATCATCTCCGGGTCCAGTGCAGAGGTGGGTTCATCGAACAGCATCAGCTCCGGATTCATCGCCAGCCCCCGGGCTATGGCCACACGCTGCTGCTGCCCGCCGGACAGCTCCGAGGGATAGCTTTGGGCTTTTTCGGCAATACCGACCTTCTCCAAGTACAACATGGCTGTTTTCTGCGCCTCTTCCTTGGATACGCCCAGTACCTTGGTGGGAGCCAGCACAATGTTGTCGATGACCTTCTTATGGGGATACAGGTTAAAATGCTGGAACACCATGCCGATGTTACGGCGGAAGGCATTGATGTCCACTTTTTTATCATGAAGCGGGACACCGTTCACCACCAGCTCGCCGTCGGTTATGGTCTCAAGGCGGTTGATGCACCGGAGCGCCGTGCTTTTCCCGGAGCCCGAAGGACCGATAATCACCACCACCTCACCCTTCTGGATCGTGAGATTCACATTTTTCAACACATGGAATTTGCCGAAATATTTGTTCACGTTCTTGAATTCAATCATGCCGAACCTCCCCTCTTTTTCTGTTTTATTCCGTCTATGTTTATTAGACATGTGAAGATTACCGTTATATTACACGCATTCCCTTAAAAGATCAACCACTTGATGTTATGTTTATTAACATGTTTCTGAAAAATTCGAAATTTGGTTAAATTTATTGGAACATTTTTGTATTGTGTGGAAGGTAATCGGACATGCACAAATTTATCATGCCGTCAACCATAATTAGGCAGCTGGTCCGGGAAATTGGCGGACGTGGAGAATATAGTGGGAATGAGAACCGGAAATGGCATGATCATTTCCAGACAGGAGGTAATCAATGAAGCAAATTGCGGATAAATGGGCAAAGTTCGCCATCCTCAAGGCCCACAGCGGGGTAGCCAAGCATATTCCCGATACCCGCCGTTACTCCAAAGAACATCTGGGGGTAATGCTGGGGCAATACTCCTTTATTGTCGCCAAACCGGTGGTGGGTACGGGCGGCAGCGGGGTGGTGCGGATTTCCCGGGGGTCCGGCGGCGGATACCGGCTCCAATACGGGGCGACGGTCCGGCAAACGCCGAATCTGGACGGGCTGGAGCGGATTCTGGCGGGCATTCGAGGCAAACGGGCGTATATGCTGCAGCAGGGAATCCGGCTTTCGACCATCCAAAGCAAACCCCTGGATTACCGGGTAAAGCTGGTGAAGGAAAACGGAAGCTGGCGCATCCGGGCGGTGGTAGCGCGTATTGCCAGACCCGGGCTGTTCGTCACCAATTTATGCCGGGGCGGCACCATGGTAGGCGGCAACCGGGCGCTGCGAATGACCTTCCCCTCCTTGGCCCGGGACAAATTTGCCACTATGGTGGGCGTAGCCCGCAGCGGCACCGCACTTCTGGAGGCGAAGTATGCCGGTATCGGGGCCTTGGGCTTTGACTTCGGCATCGACAAAGGCGGCACCGTCTGGATTCTCGAGGTAAACACGCGTCCGCATTAAAGGAACGAAGTCGGACAACTACAAGAAACGAAACTGAACAGCTTATGGAACGGGACCGAGCAGCTTTAAGAAGCGGAACTGGATAGCTTAAAGGAACAGAACTGAACATCTTAAAGAACCCCGGACTGCCGCTTCCCGCGGAGGCTGGGGTTCTCTTTCGAGTTTTATTCTCTGACATCACCCAATTGGAGCCGGAATTCTTCTTCCACTTTCACGTTCCGGACCCGCGTTCCGGACTCACCTTACTTTCCCTCGTTATGGACTCACGTTACACTCCCTCGTTACCGACACACATTGCGCTCTCCCGTTATGTAACACGTTACGGACTCAGCAGCCGCTATTTTCCGTATTTTCGCGTTTGGAGGATTTTCGCGGACTGAGGAGCCGTTATTTAGCCAGAATCAGCTGGAAAACTATCATTTTCATCCATATAACGGAACATGGGTCCGTTAGATTGGCAAAATGCCCGTTTTTCTCGAAATAACGCCTCTATAGTCCGTTAACGACTAAGCACTCCAATGAAACGGGTGACGGGTAACAACTGGTAATGAAGCTGATGCTCCTTATTGCAGGCGCTGTCCGTTCAGCCCTATGGCCGATCCTGCGTCCCCTGCAATTCTATCGTAAATCGCAACGGTACAAATGGATATAAGAACTAACGCGGCATTTGCGGCGATGGTTCCCGCCCATGTCATGGTCATAGTGCCGAAGAGAGGGGAGGCTGCATTGAACATAGTGTGGAATAAAACACACATGAACACACCGCCTTTGCCAGAGATCCGGTAGATGGCCCCGTAGAAAAACCGGAACGCCATAAGCTGCACAACGAACATCCAAAAGTTAATTAGTCCCTCTCCATGATTTGTCCCCGGAATGAAGAAAAGCGGGATATGCCAAAAGCTCCAAATGACCCCGGCGATAAGGCAGGATACCACGAAGCCATATTTTTTGTTAAGCCCTGGTAGCAATATGTACGACCATCCCGTTTCCTCCAAACCTCCAATAATCAGATTACCGGGCAGGGACAGGAAAAACGCATAAAACGGAAGCGCCAATTCAATGCGGCCTGAAACCGCAAGATGAATTCCAAAATAAAGCGCAAGACCTGCTATAACGAACAAATAAGGAAAAATTTTGTTTTTGACGTAAAAAACCGTTTTCAGCCAATCCATCAAATTGGTGACTTTGTGATTTCTCTTGAGAATGATAAATGAGGCAATCGCAGGAGACAAAATGTAGATGGCAAAAGGAATGTTCATTGCGAAATCCTGTATCGAGTAAACCCAATTGTGAACCTTGTAGCCGAATGGCCCAAGCACAATCAACGCACCTGACACAAGAATGGCAATAGCAAATGTCAGCGCCGTAAATTGTACCATGGTCTTCCTGTCAATCACGATTCTCCACCTCATCATTTTCCGCGTATAGACGCTAACGGAACTGAGCTCCCCTTAGAGGGAAAAAATGGGCCCACTTCCAATCTAACGGAACTGAGTGACTGTTAGCAGAGGATTTGGCGCCATTTATGTGCCTAGGCACCCGCTAAAAGCTTCTGGGTTCCGTTAGAATCGCAGCAAGTCTCGTTTTATGGTTTAAGAGCCGCTGAGTTCCGTTAGCTTCCCTTGTCATGTCGGGGACATTACACTTATCTTATCAATTCCGCCACATCATTCCAGTCCAATTCGTGACAACTCTGCAACAACTTCGGTGAAAAGCGGACCTTAGATGGTTTTCCAACCGACTTAGGGAACAACGCAGCAAAAAGACCGGAGGGTCTCCCCTGCCGGTCTCTTCCGTCTGTGCGCCGCGCCGCTTACGGACGGCGTCCCTTCGGTGCGGGGCGGCGTTCGCCGCCTCTGGCCGGTCCGGCGCTTCTGCCGCCAGACGCCGGCCGCCCGCCTGCGGACGGTTTGCCGCTGCCGTATGGCTTGCCGCCACGGCTGCCGCCAAACCCGCCGCCGGCGTTGCCGCCTCCGCCTGTGCCGCTGCGGTATGGCTTCGCCTTACCCTCTGCGCTGCCGCGGTAGGGCTTGCCTTCGCCGGCCCCGGCACTGCTGCCGCCGCGGTACGCCGGCTTGCCTTCGCCGCCGGCACCACCGCGGGCTGGCTTCGCCTCGCTCCACGCGCCGCTGCGCTCCGGCTTACCGCCGCTCCGGCGGCCGCCTTCCTTCGGCCCGGCGGCCGCATTGCCGCCGCGCCGCGGGGCCCATTCGCCTGCGCTTCGACTGCCGCCTCCGCCACTGCGCGCGCCTTGGCCGCGACTCGCTGCCGGACGGGCTCCGCCGCCGGAAGCGCTGCGCTTGCGACTGCTATCGCCGCCGCTCCTGCCGCTTCCGCTCTCCAGCGGATCATAATCCTCATCCATCATCCCCGAACCCTGGATGTTAAACTCCTCCATGCTCCGGCGCTTCAGGGTCATGTGAATGCCCCGTTCAATCTTCTCCAGCAGACCACGGTCCTTAGCCGCCACCAGCGTAATGGCGGTACCGCTTTGTTTGGCCCGGCCGGTGCGGCCGATACGGTGGATATACCATTCCGGGTCCAGGGGAATGTCGTAGTTGAATACGTGGGTAACCCCTTCCACGTCCAGACCCCGGGCGGCTACATCCGTCGCCACCAGATATTGCAGATCGGCCTTGCGGAAACGCTCCATAACCTGCTCCCGCTTGGACTGGGTCAGGTCGCCGTGCAGCTCGTCCACATTGAAGCCCTTATCCTTCATGGCTTCCGCCAGCTTGCTGGCACGGAGCTTGGTGCGGCAGAAGATCACCGCCAGGAACGGCTGGTAAACCTCCAGCATGCGGAACAAAGTGGCTTGTTTGGCGCGGTCCGTAGTTTCCACCACAAATTGGCGGATTTCCTCCAACGTCACCTGCTTGCCTTGAATCCGCACATCCTCCGGCTGCTTCATATAATTCCGGGCCAAGGCCTTCACCTGGTCCGGCATAGTGGCAGAGAACAGCATGGTTTGTCTGGCGTTGGGAAGACGCCGGATAATGCCTTCCACATCCGTCAGAAAGCCCATGTGGAGCATTTGGTCCGCTTCGTCAAGCACCAGCTTGCGTACCCGGCCCAAATCGATGTTGCCCCGGCGCATATGGTCCACCAGACGTCCCGGCGTACACACCACAATAGCCGGATTGCCCTTCATCTTGCGGCTTTGGGCTTCCACGTCCTGCCCGCCGTACACGGCGAGAATATGGGCGCCTGCCAGAGGAGCCAGTTTTTTCAGCTCGGCGGTAATCTGCAGCGCCAGCTCACGGGTAGGGGTGATAATCAGCCCCTGGACATGGGGATACTCCGGGTCAAAACCCTCCAGAAGCGGCAGCGCAAACGCAAGGGTTTTACCCGTACCGGTCTGGGCCTGGGCAATCAGATCCTTGCCGGTGAGGAGAACCGGAATGGCCGCCTCCTGAATCGGAGTGGGCGTCACAATCCCCTCTTCCCGCAGCTTCTTGATATAAGGTTGGGAAATTCCCAATGATGCAAAAGGCATTTCGCTCATGTACACGTTCCTTTTCGATTAATATCGGTCATAATGTTCTGCAGGTGGGGCATTCCCTCCGGCTGCCAATCGAAGGCCTTGAAGGAAATAAACTGCATGCCCGCATCCGTAAAAAAGAAAGCGATCCGCCGCACCTGAAGCAGCGCCGTTGCCAGCGTTGCCTGCTTCTGTCCGGTTTCGTCGGTAATCACCGCATGGAACCGGACCACGGCATCGGGATAGGTTAGCTCCAAACCGATACGCAGATCGGGAACCCCTTTTTGATCCGGAGTATCCATCAGCTGTACGGAAATATCTGTATGGGACATCAAGGCATCACGTTCCGGTGCCAGCAGTCCCGCCTGGGGCTCCCCAGACTTAACCAGGAACATCATTTCCGTCCGGCCGTTCTGGCTCAGGATTGCCGGAATCAGCCTGTCCTGGGGCAGCTCATGCCCATTGGGAAAAAATTTATCCAAATACGCCTGTTCGGGATGTGACATATTCAACCTCCTGAAGCCGGCAGCGCTTGCTTCGCCGCATCAATCAGACTGTAATAGGCATCGTCGTCCTCTTCCAGCCAATCCTCCACCTCGAGGATCTGATCCTCGTCTCCGGGCTGGCTCAGAAAGAAAAGACCATAGCTCCACTCTTTCCCTTTTTTGCTTTGCAGCACAATTTCATACGGCTCCTTGTGGCCTTCGACTTCAAACGCCACCTTGCCGACATATCCGTCCGCTTCGGTAAATTCCATGCGGGCATTCAATACCTTCAACTCCATGAGCGGTTCCCCCTGTAACATCTCTCGTCCTTTACAATACCTTGACCGCATCCAAAAAGCAACAAAGGCGCCTCCAAAAGCAAAAACCCGCACTGCACAGCATCATGCCGGGCCGCAACGGGATGGAATAACGGAATAGAGATGAGATTTACATAGGTTCAAGCTCTGCGGGATCCTTTCCTTTTTCCTTCGCCAAAACCAGAGTCAAAAACCCGCACAGACAGAAGAAGCTGGCTGCAAGGATGATGGCTTCAATGGGCAGCACCCCATTCAATCCTGTCCCCAGCAGAGGTCCAATGGTGCCCCGGATGCCGAACAGCATCAGGTGCAGTCCAAACACAACGCCCTCCTTGCCAGGAGCCAGGCGGAACACATAAGCCAGACAGCCCAGGTCCCAGGTGGCATCGGCAAAACCCTGCAGTCCGCTGGCCATAAGCACGGCCGGATAGGTCCCGAATATGCCGTACAAAAGCGTACACATCACATGGCAGCCGATACAGATGATCATCGCCCGTTTGGGGCCAAACCGGTCAATCACTCTTCCCATAAAGAAATACGCCAGGAGCAAAAGGGCAAAGTAGCAGATCCGCACAATCCCGATGTCCATATTGGACAGCTCCAGACGCTGCACCTGGATGATGTTATACAGCGGGTTGGCCAGCATATTGCCAAAGCCCGAAAAGGTGGTGGCAATCAGAAACAGCACCAGCGGGCGGTTATTCCGCAGAACAGTGAACTGGTCCCGGAAGCGGACCCTTTTGCGGGCGGCAGCCAAGGGGTCAGGCAGACGCTCTTCCTTCACCATGCTGAAAATAACCATTGACACCGATCCGGTTAAGGCTGCGATCAGAAGAGGGTAGAAGCTTCCAGCACGGTCAATCCAGATGCCCACGGTAAAGGCCAGCGGAATCATCAGGAGCCCCATAGCTACCCGGACATAGCCCATAATCCGCCCGCGGATATCGGCAGGATAAATCTGCGTCATCAAGGTGGCATATGCCGGCGCCTGGATGCCCTGCAGAAACTGATAGGCCATTGCAATGCCCACAAACACCCATGGTGATGTGAACAGAGCCGGGATAAATATCAGAAGACGTCCGATGATATTGGGGAAGGTGACAAAATACTTGGCCCTGCGCCGCTCCGCCATGCTGGCCCAGATAGGAGAAAACAGCAGCCCCACAGCCGGTGCCGCGCTTAAAAGCCCGACCTGAAAGTCCGTTGCCCCTCCACGGATGGCAATAGGGATGTAGAACTGATTGAACACCACGTTAAAAAGACTGAAAAGGGCTGCTGCGATAAAATCCCACTGAAAATTGGTTCTGGCCTGCCGGGACATGCGCAAGCCGAGAATCTGTACCGTTGGTATAGCCTCCATAAAACAACTCCTGGTCGCAAATTCTGTTCGGGACTGGCCTGTTGGCAGTCCATGGTCATCCATAAGAATCTCACAAATGCCGGGATATTTGCAACCATTATAACCGGGCTTCTTTCCTTTGAAACAAAACCGTCATTTTCCCCGTCCAAACCTGAATTTGACAGCAGCGGCGTTTCCGGCCTATTCTAGGGGTAATTCAAATTCAGCAAGCCAAAAAGGAGTCATCATGCAGGAGTCGACCTCTTCCTTTGTCCCCATTCAAGAAACGGTGGCCTTCCGGATGTACCGGACCTCGCGCCTGATCCGCCATCTTCATTATATAACCTTCCAGCAGAGCGGCTTTGACCTGACGCCGGAGCAGTGGTTTATCCTTAATAAATTGGCAGTCAAAAGCCCCCAATCCCAAACGGAACTGGGGGACAGTATCATGGACGACCGTCCGAACATGACGCGGATCCTGTTAACCATGGAAAAGAAGAATCTCATCTCCCGCCGCGCCGACCATACGGACAAGCGCAAAAGCGAGGTGCATCTTAGCGAGGAAGGCCGCCGGCTCCTTGATGCCTGCCTGCCCTCCGCCGTCCATGTTCGGGACAAGCTGCGCCATTCCATAGAGGAAGAGGACATGCAAGCCTTCTGGCGGGTTATGGATGCGCTGGACCGGAACATGCAGACCCTGTTTGAAGAAGAGGATAGGACCAACCGGCAGCCAGGCACCGAGTAATAGAAAAAGAAACCCAAAGCCATCCGAATGACCTGGGTTTCCCGGTATTCAAGGGCGCTCGGCGCCCTTTTTAGTTGAGCTAAACATCCGCCTTGCGCAGGGTATCCGCGGGTGAACCGCGCAGCGCGGAGCGGGCCGGCGAAAGCTGGAACAGAACCGCCAGCAGCATCATGACGACCATGACGCCTCCGAGGAGACCCCACTGAAATTGGACTGGAACCGCCGATTGCCATGGCCTGAGATCACTTTGGAGCAATCGGATAAAACCTTGCGCGCCGGTCAGACCGATCCCCCATCCGGCCAGCAGACCCATTCCCCCCAGCAAACTTCCTTCCAGCAAAAATGCCCGACGCAGGAGCCGGGAAGGCACACCTGCACTTCTCAGCATGGCGATTTCCCGCTGCCGTTCATGGATGGAACGCTTCTGCAGCACAGCCAGGCCCAAAAGCCCGATGGCCGAGGATAATGCGGCGAATCCGATAAAGCCATCCACCAGCCGCTTATTGGCATTGTATTCCCGCCAGCTGTCCAGATACGGAATGATCACCTTTCCGGCTCCGCCGGAGGTCAGTCTTTGGGCAATTTGGGCATCCTGCTCCAGCTGTGTCCGATCAAACTTCAGAAGCAGCAGGCCCAAATGGGTCTGATTTCCCCACGGATGGTGGTAATCCTGCAGCTTGCCCCAAACTTCAGGATGTACATAAGAGGCTGCATATGCATATTGGACAGCAACATTGTCAGCAGTATTAGGGTCGGCAAACCCCGCAATGGTAAACGTCATGGTAAGATCAGGGGCTGCGCCCTCAGCCACCCTTTCGCTACGGAAAAACCCGAGCTCTACTTTGTCCCCCGGATTAAACAGCTTTTCCGGTTTCCAATAGGTTTCCGACTGCGCCCCGCCATAATCCCGGTAATGATTCGGCATCACAATATATCCGGGATCGGACATCACCTTGTTCCAAGCGGCTTCATCATCTGCAAATTCCGGCGCCCGGGCGGACAGGGACCATTTTCCGTTGGTCAGCAGGTCAGGGCGGACGGGAATCATGGCCTGGCTATGCCGGTTATTCCCGCCGTTTATTAGCGGTGCAACCATCAACGGTTTCACGTCGGCAGAGTCGGAAACAAGCCGGTTCAGAACCTCGTCCTCCTTCAGTAGCTGCTCCACCGTCTCTTTTTCCGCTGCCGATTCATAAGGAACTAAACCGTCATAGCCCATTATGGTGCGAACACCCTGATTGGGATTCATATTGCCCACGATGAGTCCCCCCAGCCCGGAGGTAAAGGTAATGGTCATCATCCCCACGGCAAACAGCAGCATAACGGTAAATGAGCGGCCCCGCCGTTGGCTGGCGTATTTCACAGCGAGCAGTACGGACGGACCTGCCTTGGTGCTTAGCCGCTTTCCCGCTCCGATCAGACAAGTTTGCACCAGCAGCACCAGCGCAGCTACCGCCATCAGCCATATCCCGGCGAAACCCAGCACATTCTGCGAGTCGGCTTGTCCCGGCTTCCATGCCAGTGCCATATAGACATGCAGCCCTACAATACCTGCACAAGGCAGAACGATGGCCAAAAGCGCTCCCAACACCTCCCCGGGTTTACGCCGGGAAACCCGGCTCTCCCGGTTCACGCCGCGCAGTGCCGACACGATGCTGCCTGCTCCTGCGCTGCGGCTGGCCGCCAGCACCAGTATCAGCTGGTAGAGGAGCACTGCCGCTATTCCCCCAACCAGCACCGGTGCGGGCATACCCGGGTGTACCGGAATACCTGACGCACCCAGCTCCTGCGCCAACTTAGTCCCATAGATAATCTGCACCATGGCATAACCTCCGGCTAGCCCCATAAGGATTCCGGCTGCACCTGAGCAAACGCCTAATAACAGAGCCTCCGCTCGAAACAGGCTCCTTACCTGTCCGCGGTTCAGGCCAATAGCCCGCAGTACACCGTACAGTTCCGTCCGGGACTCCGCCAGCATAAGGACGATTTGCCTCAACAAAAACGCACTTGAGAATATGGCTGTCATGCTGATAATCAGGATGACCGCAACCAAATTGCTTTCCGCCATCCCTTCTGCGTTCATCTTGATATAGCGGATGTCATACAAGCCGTTCTGTTCGGGAAGGATGCTCATTCCTTGAACACTATCCGACTTATTGATCCGGCTGGCCAGAATGAGATTGGCTTCCCCGGCGTCTACCCCCGCGATCTGCCGGGCGTCATCATTGTGGAGCAGCAAGGTGCCGCTTAGGCGGGCGCCGTCGCCACGGTAGCCGCTTAAGCCTGCCGGTGCCGGTGTCTCCCGGACCACAAACCCGCGGCGCTGCCCGTCCTTGCCGGATACATATACGGCGTCCCCGGCCTTGATCCCCAATTGCCCTGCTGTTTGTTCGTCCAACACGGCCTCTCCCGGCTTTAAAGGGGAGCTCCACAGCGGGTTTGCCGGGTCAAAAACAGCCGCCTCGCTCCACTCGAAGCCCAGCACCTGCGTTTGGGACACGGACCGGGCATCCGCACTGGCATGCTCCTCGGAATAAAGCGTTGCCGAGGCGGACACGGCAGGAAGATAGCGGTAAGGCAGAACAGACGGTGCTCCGCCTCCAGTGATTTTGGATGCTGCCTCGGGAGTGAAGATCCCCGTTTGGGCCGGCACCAGCGCCCAGTCTACCGGGCCAAAATGCTCCTTCAACCACGCTTCGCCGCTGGCGCGGACAGAGCCGTAGTGAAAAATGGACATGGTGATCAGCATCGCACCGATAGCTCCCGCCAGTGCGCTGAGCAGCGTTTGGCGAAGCTGGCGGCGCAGATATAAAGCTCCCATTCGCCAGGCCAGGCTATGGTTCAGCATATTGGCTGCCCCCCATCCTCCACAATCCGGCCGTTAAACATCCGGATCTGCCGGGGCATCCGCAGGGCATGCCGCTCATCGTGGGTGACCAGGAGTACGGTCATGGCGTATTGGCGGTTCAGCATTTCCAATAATCCGATAATCTGTTCGGCCGTCTCGGAATCCAAGGCGCCGGTAGGCTCGTCCGCAAACAGAATGCCCGGCCTTCCGGCCACCGCCCTGGCAATGGCAACTCGCTGGTTCTGCCCGCCGGACAATTGGGATGGATAGGCTCCCGCTTTGTTGGAGAGTCCCACCAGCTCCAGCATCTCCCGGGAACGGGCCTCCGCCTCCTTCCGGCTCATTCCCGCTGCCAGCAAGGGCAGCCGGATGTTCTCCTCCGCACTCAACACAGGTACCAGATGATAGGACTGGAACACAAAGCCCATTTTGCGCAGCCGGACCTCGGCTAATGCCTTTTCATCCAGCGTATTTATGGTCTGGCCTTCCAACCGGATCGTTCCGTTGTCCGGCGTTTCCAAGCCGGCCAGCACATGAAGCAGGGTGGTTTTCCCGCAGCCGGAGGGTCCCGTCACCGCGGCCATCTCTCCCTTGCCCAGTTCCAGACTGATCTCGCGCAGGGCTTTGGCTGCCTCCCTGCCTGCACCGTAGGTTTTGTTGACTTGCTCTGCCTTTATCAATGAAAGCTCTCCTCTCCGCTCCCGCCCGGGGCAGGTGATGCCTTCATCATAACAACCCCATGTGAAGCCATCGTCGAGACATTGTGCAGAAGTTGTGCAGATTTATGAGGAGAGCTGAGGTCAACGTTTCCTTTCAGCTGGCCTCACTCCCGCTGGATTAGCTGGCTTTCAGCTGAAGCGATACAGATAGCCTCACAAACCTTGGCCTGCTTCCAGATGTAACGGAAACTTAAACGACCTTAAACATACTTTTTGTGACTTTTCCAGATGTAACGGAAACTTAAACGACCTTAAACATACTTTTTTGACTTTTTCAGCTGTAGCGGAACTCAGCGGCTCTTAGAAGGATTTTTAGCAGTCCAACCCCGGCTTTTCCGCGTTTTAGAGTCTTATAGTTCCGTAAGAATCCCAAAAGGATGCAAATAACACTGTAAGACCCTCATAGTTCCGTTACGGCAAACTTCAACTCCTCTTTCCATAAGCAGAGGTCTTCAGCATAGCCGCGTTGAATGCTACCCTAAAACGGACAAATCCTGCTATATCGCGCTATACGGGATTTTTTCACAGGCATTATCGGTTTGATTGTGTACCCACCAAGTCGAATTACACTCGCTTCAATTACTTGGTTCCCATTCATCATCTGTTTCTTCCGCAAAAAGACTCCTACTCCCGGAACAGCGGCAGCTTCACCATGAAGACAGCCCCTTCTCCAAAACGGCTGGATACCGAAGCGGTGCCCCCATGAGCCTCGGCGATACCTTTTACAACCGCCAAGCCCAGACCGATTCCCCGCGGTGCCGGACTTCCGTCGGCGTAAGTACGTTTGCGGTAATAGCGCTGGAACAACTGCTCCGCTTCCTCGGCTTCAATTCCCCAACCGTCGTCCCGGACAGTAATGGCCCATTCTCCAGCCGTTGAAGCAACATTCAGCTCAACCCGGCTTCGCGCATGGCGCAGGGCATTGCCCAACAGGTTCAGCAAAAGCTGGCGGATCCGCCGTTCATCCGCGTACACCCTGATGCTGTAGTCCGCGCGGAGTGAAATAGTAATCCCCTTCTCGTTCGCCTCCGGCTCCAGTAATTCAGCCATGGAAGCGGCGGTTGCCGCCGGTTCGAACCAGCTTTTGTCCAGCTGCAGCGTCCCGTTCTCCGCCAGGGAAAGATCCTGGAGGTCTTGTACCAGCCTGGTCATAGCGGCAATCTGCTCCGACAGAACAGCCAGCCGTTCCGGAGGCAGCGGCCGGTTTTCGTACAAGGCATTGTCCATAGCTACCCGCAGCACAGATAACGGAGTGCGGAGCTCATGGGCCACCTCGGCCACCATCGTCTGCCTGGCCGTCTGCAATTGATTGACCAGCTTGCCGGCCTCCGCTATACTGCCGGCAAGCCGCCGTTCTTCCGGCAGCAGATGCTCCGCTGCCGTATCACTGCCGGACCGGGCGGCCGCTGCAGCGTCAGCCGCCCGGTCCGCCCAGTGCGCCAGCCGCTGCCGCCAGCGCCGGCGCTGCACCCACAGGGCCGGGCCCGCCAATAGCGCCGCGGCGGCCCCGGCCCCTACAGAGCGGAGCCATACGGCCGGTTCCTGCCCGGCCGCTGTCTCCGCTCTGACCATGCCGGCTGGGCCGCCGCCGGCCACAAAAGCCTTGGCTGCCGCATACCGCGGGGCAGCCTCCAACCGCGAATAAGCGGCTATAGTCGCGCCCGTCCCGTCGGTGACGGTCAGGCGGAAGCCGCTTGGGAGCGGATAAGCTCCGGCATCCTGGCGGAGCTGCACCTCCAGAGCCTGCGGGCTCACGCCGGCACCCAGAGCCAGACTCACGTACCGGCTCCAATACAGTGCCAGCCGCTCCGCTTCCTCCTCGCCGTCGGAGGACTCGTGAAACAACGCCGCCGTCAACAAGGCAGTCAGGATGCCGATCACCGCCAGCATCATGGGAATCCGGGCACGCTCCGGGAATGGCTTGGCCATTTTCCTCATACGTCTACTCCCGTTTTCTCATCCGAACCGGGATTAAACTTATACCCCACCCCATAAATCGTCTGGATGAATTCGGGGTGGGCCGGATCATCCCCCAGCTTCCGGCGCAGATTGCGGATATGGCTGTCGATGGTGCGCTCAAAGCCGACATATGTATCCCCCAGTGCCTCCTCCATCAGGTGAGCCCGGGTAAACACTCTCCCCGGCCGCCGGGCCAGCCGCTCCAGCAGCGCAAACTCCGTGCGGGTAAGCTCCAGCAGCTCCCCGTCCAGCAGCGCCTGATACTGCTCCGGGCGGACCGTCAGCCGTCCTCTTCGCAGGACAGGATCAGTTTGTGCAGGAGCAGCCTCCGCCTCGCCTCCGTTGCGGTTGGCTCCCCCTCTCCCGGACCGGCGCAGCACCGCCTTCATCCGCGCCAGCAGCTCCCGAAGACTGAAGGGCTTCTGGATATAATCATCTGCCCCCAGCTCCAAAGCCAGCACCCGGTCGAACTCATCCCCCTTGGCGGTTAACATCAACAGCGGCAGCTGCCACTCCCGGTCATTGCGCCGGCACAGGTCCAGCCCCGTCTCGCGTCCGGCCAACGTCCAATCCACCAGCAGCAGATCCGGTTTTTCCAGCATTATAAGGGCCGGCACCTCCTCGGCGCTGCGGGCTTCAGAAACCCGGCAGCCCTCCCCCCGCAAAAACCGTTCGCCCTCTGCCAGCAGCTCCTCCTCATCCTCAACCCAGAGTATATGCATCGTAAACCTCCCTCCTCGAGTGACTACATCTATTATAGGTGTTGAGACAAGCTGCTGCGGTAAGCTAGAACATTGTAGCACTCCAACTAGTCTGGCACCATCGCTGAGCATCAGCCAACGGACACCACAGCGCTTATTAGCCCCATTTTACTCATAAAACACCTGCCCACAGGGAAATAGAGGTTCCTGCTTCCGTTAGGTTTTCAAAATGGGCAAATACACCGAAATAAGCGCGCTCACTTCCGTTAAAAAATCAGCGGTACAATAACTCCACAAAAATGTTACTCCAACCCCCACACTTTCCCTCATCTCCCAACGAACAGCCCAAATTTGTTGCTATAGCATCATATTTATGTTGCCTTAGCAACATTCATATGCTACATTATTAGCAATAACTGACTATGCCATAAATGATCGCCATCATCATCACAACAAACCTTATGTAATGTAAAAGAACCCAACCTCTTCAACTACCCTTAGGAGTGATTATTCCATGGAATTCCGATTTGCATCCCGTATGTCCCGGTTTACCTCCTCCGCCGTGCGGGATATTCTCAAGCTGACCCAAGGCCGGGACATTATCTCCTTCTCCGGCGGACTGCCCGCTGAGGAGCTGTTTCCGGCAGAAGAACTAAAAAGCGCCTTCTCCCGCGTATTCGCAGACCGGCGCGTGATGCAGTACGGGCTGACGGAGGGTTTGCCGGAGCTTCGCCAGCTCCTGTCCCAACGCCTCGCCGGAAAGGGGATCCCAGCCTCCCCCGACCAATTGCTCATTACCTCCGGTTCCCAGCAAAGCATCGATTTGACCGCCCGGATTCTCCTGGAGCCCGGCGATCTGGTCATTACCGAAAACCCCACCTATCTGGCGGCCCTCCAGGTATTCCAAAGCTCCGGCGCCACCATACTGGGCTTGGATACGGATGAGAACGGCATCCGTCCGGATCTGTTGGAGACCACCCTGCGCGACCATCAGCCTAAGCTACTGTACGTCATCCCCACCTTCGCCAATCCCACCGGGGCCATCTGGAGCCTGGAGCGGCGCAAGGAAATCCTTGCTCTCTGTACCCGTTACGAAACCATGATCCTCGAGGACGACCCATACGGTGAGCTTAGCTTTGAAGCTGAAGCGCTGCCCCCTTCCATCAAAGCTCTGGCGGATGAGACCGGCTTCCCGGGTGTGATCTACACCAGCACCTTCTCCAAAACGGTGGTTCCCGCCCTGCGCATCGGCTGGACAGCAGCG
Organism: Paenibacillus mesotrionivorans; assembly: GCF_046098205.1. Lineage (NCBI taxonomy): Bacteria > Bacillati > Bacillota > Bacilli > Caryophanales > Paenibacillaceae > Paenibacillus > Paenibacillus mesotrionivorans. The sequence continues at coordinate 38,327 of NZ_JBJURJ010000001.1, forward strand.
GATGAAACGGTGATCCGGCAGCTGGCCAAGGCCAAACAAACCGCCGATCTCCACTCCTCTTGTCTGGACCAGGCGGCTTTGGCGGAGCTTCTGAAAGCATTCGATCTGGATGGGCATATCCGGCACATCCGCCTGGAATACGCTGCCCGGATGCAGGCCATGCTGGAGGTATTACGAACCGACCCCGCCTTTAGTGAAATTAAGGTCCGCACACCCAAGGGCGGCATGTTTCTGTGGCTGGAATTGCCCGGAGAAGTGGATATGGAGGCGCTGCTCCGCCTGGCTGTGGAGGAAGGGGTCGCATTTGTGCCGGGAACCGGCTTCCATACAGACGGACGGGGAAGCCGGACCATCCGCCTTAACTTCAGCCATTCCGCACCCGAGGTTATACGGGAAGGCATGCAGCGGCTGAAGCGGGCTTATATCCGCTGCCGGAGCGGAACCGGAGCGGAAGCGGCCATGAGCTGACTAAACATCAGTCTCCCCCGGAAATAACCGCCGCCAAATCCTCCTCTGCCAGCCGGACCGCTTCCTTGGGAAGGGCGTCCAGCGAAAACAAGGGGATCAGGTCCTTGGCGGCTACAGGCTCGAAACGGTCCAGCAGGCCATACGCATGCGCGATAAGGCCAATGACTGTTTCGGGCCTGATTTGTCGTTGCCGCATATCCGCCAAAGTAATACCCCCATGCCGCTTGGCAAGGCGGCTGCCGTCCGGACCCAGCAGCAGGGGCACATGGGCAAACCGGGGAACCTGCCACCCTAACGCCTCATACAGCCAAATCTGCCTTGGCGTAGAGTCCAGCAGATCGTATCCCCGCAGCACATGCGTGATATCCATTGCGGCATCATCGGCTACTACCGCCAACTGGTACGCAAGAAAGCCGTCCGCCCGTTTCACGATGAAGTCTCCTCCTGCTCCTGCAGGCACATGCTGTACCCCAACCGCTTCATCCACAAACACCAGCGGCTCCTCAGGGATCTCAAACCGGATAGAAGGGGTTTTGCGCGACGCCTTTTCTGCCAGCTCCTCCTTGCTTGCCTTCCTGCATATTCCCGGATAAGCCGGGCCTTCGGAAGCCAGTCCATGGGGTGCACTGGCGATGGCTGTCAGCTCCGCTCTGCTGCAATAACATGGATATGTATGTCCCATCCGCTTCAACATCTCCAGGACCTCCGCATAAATCTCCAGCCGCCGGCTTTGTATGTAAGGACCGTAAGGCCCGCCCGTATCCGGTCCCTCCTCCCAATCCAGACCCAGCCACCGCAGATCCTCCGGAATCCGCTCAGCAAACTCCGGTTTCGAACGGGGCCCGTCTATGTCTTCTATTCGCAGAACAAATTGGCCGTCCTGGGCGCGTATGTGCAGCCAAGCCAGAAGTGCGGCAGCCGCATTCCCCAGGTGCAGAAGTCCGGACGGCGTAGGTGCAAATCTTCCTCTGACCATGATGGATTCAGCCTCCCCCGTGATAAGCCTCAGGTCCGCCGCCAATGGGGTCCAGTCCCGACCAGGACACGAGGGCCCGGAACATCCGCTCGTCCAAGGGCAGAATAAAATCGCAGGATGCCAAATTCCGCATACCGCTGCGGTTATGAAGCACGGCCCGCCGGACCATAATCCGGTAATGTCGCGAACCCGGTGCCACACTGACCAGCCCTGTTTGCTCCGGCCAATCGGGGAGATGCCGCAGAGGCTTTAAACCGTATGGATCGGAAGGAAGAATACTGAATATATCCGACAGCTGCAAATAATAGTTGGCATGGGGCTTTTGAATAATAAATTCCCGGGTGGTGACGGTATAGCCATAACCCTGCTTTTTGTGGGAAAGCTTCAATTCCCCCTCCATCGCCGGGATGGATATAAAATCGCGGTTCAAGGGCTCTTCCCCTTTCGTACGTTGAAGTCTTGCTGCTTGTTGTTTTAGGATATCATGTTTTCCGGGCAGGTGCTACCAGCCCCGCTCCGTCTTGTACCCCTGCTGAAACGCCAAAAAGACTGCCTTCATCAGGCAGTCCTGTTGTTTGCCGCCGGTAGGCAGCCCTCTTTTTACCCTTTGATCGAGCCTGCATTCATCTGCATGAAGGATTTGTTGGCGAGAATGTAAACCACCAGCATGGGGAGAATGGACAGACAGGCGCCGGCCATCATGAGATGGATCTGCATGGCGGCGGAGGAGCCGTACCGCAGGTTGGCAAGGCCTACCGTCAGAGTCTGCATTTGGGGATTGGTCATAGTGAATACCAACGGCAGGATGTATTCATTCCACGCATGGCGGAAGGCGAACAGCCCCGATACCCCTAACCCCGGCGTCAGCAGCGGCAAAATAATAACGAAAAAGCTGCGGGTAAAGCTGGACCCGTCGATCATGGCCGCTTCATCCAGCTCCTTCGGGATAGACTTCAGGAAGCTCAGCAGGATGAAGAAGGTACTGGCATGGGCACTGACCAGAATCAGTACAACCCCCCACAGGGTTTTGTTCAGATTCAGCAATACCATCAGGTCAAATTGGGGACGCAGCACAACGGCGCCGACGGAAATGAACATCGTGGCAGCCTGCATGCCCACATACAGGGACTTGCCGCGAAACTGCCGCCGGTCCACCACATAAGCGCCCATCGCGGCAACCAGGAGAGTGCCGACGGTGGAGGTGACGCTCAGGAATACGCTGTTCCAGGTGTAACGAGCAAAATTGGTTTGCTGCCAAGCTTCTACATAGTTGCGGAATTGCCAATGCTGGGGCAGCAATCCGCTGCCTCCCATCAGCTCGGCATTGGTTTTCAGCGAGCCGAAGATCGTCATTAAGACGGGAAATAAAGTCAACAGTACGGTAGCCAGCAAAAATGCCCATTTGATCAGATGGCCCAACAGCCGGAATGCTCCGGGAACCTTCGGAGCCGAGGTTTGCTTCGCATTCATAATAACCCGCTCCCTTCTAGTACACGTTGTTCATTTTTTTGCTGAGATAGGAATAGAGCATGGTGATCGCCCCCACAATGATGGCAGTTGCAAACGCAACGGCGCTGCCGTAGCCGATCTGCTGGGTGACCACGGAGCCGGTGGATACCGGGAAGAGCAGCTTGTACAGGTAGAGGTACATGACCTCGGTTTTGCCGATGGGTCCACCTTCCGTCATGACCATAATGCTTTCGTAGCCTTTAAGGGATGCGATAATGGCCAGCATAATAATCATCTGCATGACCGGACCCAGCATCGGCACAGTAATGTACCAGAACTTCTGCGGCCCGTTGGCGCCGTCGATGGCGGCACTTTCATACAGGTCGGCGGGAATATTCTGCAGTCCGGCAAGGAACAGCAGCATGTAATTCCCCACCGCTCCCCAAACGGCGAGAATAATCACCGTCACCATAGCAAACTTGGGGCCAAGCCAATCCACAGGTGCGTCGATCACATGGTATTTCAGCAGCAGTTGGTTTACCATCCCGTTGTAGGAATTGAAGATGATATAGAACACAACGGAGATAACCGCGGTACTGATCACCGTCGGCATAAAATAGATGGCCCTAAGCAAATTGCGTCCGCGGAGCTTGCCGTTCAGGATAACCGCCAACAAGAGCGACAGCGGAATGGTGATGATCAGCTTACCGCCTGCATACACAAAGGTGTTTTTTACAGATTGCCAAAACTCCATATCGCGGAAGAGCCGCCCGAAATTATCTAAACCTACGAACAGTGCGTTGCCATAGCCTGCATAATCATAAAACATAAACCGCAGCACCCAGAACAGCGGGTAGATGCCAAGAGCCAGTGTCAGGATGACGCTGGGGAAAAGAAACAGGGAGTTTTCCCGCAGCCGGGTCCATTTGGACATCTTCTTTTCCTCCTTCATTACCGGAATATGGGTGCAAAAAAGGAGCGTTCGTCCACAAGTGCGCCGACCGCCCCTTTTTGAACCGTTCATTGCTGATTTCTCATTCTGGAGAATCGTTGTTTTATTTGCCTTGCAGCTTGGCCGGGTCGAAGGACGGATTCGGGCTGACCTTTACCTCTCCCTTATCGGCTGCTTTGGTTAATGCCGCGTTGTACCGGGTATTCAGATCCTTGGTGATAGCGCCCAGATCCCCGCCGCTCAGCATGTACTTGAAGAAGGTATCCGCATAGTTGGCGCCCTCCGGAGTCACATTGGGGGAAACCGGCCACATGGAGTCGTATTTGCCTACCAGGAAGCCCTCCATCCCGGTGATTTCCGGCTTTTTGGCCTTGGCGGCAATGCTGGGCACCACAGCGATGCCGAAGCCCTTCTCATGATAGGTGGTCAGGATTTCGTCGCCGTACATGAACTTCATGAATGTCCAAGCGGCATCCTTGTTAGGCGATTTGTCGGAAATGCCCATCCATGTGCCTGCGGATACGATCTCCGAGGTACCTTTGATGGTGCCGTCCAAAGTCGGTGCAAGGGCTCCGCCCCATTTGATTTTGGTCGGGAATTGATCGACATAAACACCTGGTTCGGTGGAGAAGCTCAGGTACATGCCGATTTTGCCTGCAGCGAACTGGGCGCGCATGGGATCGATATCCAAGGTTGCCGCGCCGGGCAGAATGCTGCCGTTGTCGTACATTTGCTTGAAGTATTTCATAACCTCTGCATACGGTCCGAAATCGAACTGGGCGGTTTTGATATCATAACCGAGGCCTTGGTAGCCGCTTAAGGAAAGGATTTCCCGGACGGAACGGTCAAAGGCGCTTTTTGGACTTTTAAAGTTCAGGGCGAAGCCGTAGATGCCGTCTTTTTTACCCATGTCGGTGATTTTCTTGGCGACGTCCACCATTTCCTGCAGGGAAACGGGAGGTTTGGCAATTCCCGCTTTTTCGAACAGCTCCTGATTGTATACCAGGCGCAGAGTCAGGCCCGTATTGGGCAGGGATACCAGCTTGCCGTCAAAAATATTGACCTTGTCGATCAGCAGATCCTTAAATTTGGCCTTGAGTTCATCTGTCATGTAGGAGTCCAAGGGGGCGAGGTAGCCTTTTTTGTAAAAGGTTTCGGCATTGCCGCTTTTCAGGCGAAGCAAATCCGGCGCCTGGTTGCCGGCGAAGGCCACGTCCACGCTTTGGGCGTAGTTTTCCGAAAGGACGGTCAATTCCACCTCAATATTATCCTTGTTGGTGGTATTAAACTTGTTGATCATTTCCTTGATGTATTCCTGGTCGTGCCGGTCATCGGTCCAATATTTGATGACCTTCTTAGGTCCTGCCGTAGGAGCGGTGCTGGCTGCCGAATCCTTGGTGTTGTTTCCTCCGCATCCGGCTAATCCTCCTGCGGCCAAGGCCACGCCGAGGCTTAAACCGATGGCTTTTTTCCACATGTGCATATCCCCCTATTTGTCGAATAGCGTTCTTTACATCTTGATTATACGGCCCGGACCGCTAGAAAGGAGTGGGGTAAACCTACTGTGCAGGGATACGATTCCACTGTCGTCGCGGAGCGTGAATATTCATAGTGAAATGACTGGGAGGGAAAAAGTGACTTGAGGGCGAGTTTTTTGGCGGCCTTGAAACCTTACCATTCTAATCGAATCAAGGCCGACAAAACGTGTTTGAGCCTCCAAGGCACTTCTTTCCCGGTAAGGAATGGAACCCCTTGAATATTCACGCTTCGGCAGACACCCCCTACAAACTGTCCCGCCCTTCCGCCCCTTCCGGATGATAGCTTTCGCGGAATTCCGAGGGGGTTTTGCCGGTGATTTTCTTGAATACCTCGCTGAAGTAACGCCTCTCCTCATAGCCCAATGCGTTGGCCACCTCCTGGACCTGGGAGCCGCCGATCAGCATTTCCTTGGCCTTGGCGATGCGCTCGGCCGTTACGAATTGGGTCACGGTCATCCCTGTTACCTTCTTGAACAGGCCGGAATAATAACTGGGGCTCAAATGGACCCAGGCGGCACATTCGCTGACCCGCACCTCCCGGTCCAGATGGCTTTTGATAAAGTCGACACTTTTATAGATCAAGGCCTGTCCCTCCGAGACGTGATGGCGTCTAACCAGTTCCGCCCCTTCCCTGCACAGCGTCTGGATCAGCTGCTCCAAACCAGCCAGTGGTATTTCCGGCCTTCGGGTTTTGTAGCTGTTAATAAGAGGCTGCAGCTCAGGCAGCGGCACCAGCTCATAGAAGGTCCTGATTGCGGCCGCCGCCAGCTCCTCATACAGACTTTGCACATAATCCGGATGGGGCTTGGGCGTCATCTGCTGCAGGGAATCGGCCATTTCTGCCAGCAGGTCGGCCGCCCGGTCCCCGTTGCCTGAGCGGAGCATCAGCAGAAGCTCGTCCTTTTGCTCCAGTGCCAAGGGTGCCTGCCTGTCCGTACGTGGCATCTGGGAATACCCCAAGGCGCCGTTGCCGTCGGTAAACATGTGGCAGGCCAGAGCTTGGACGGCCTGGACATAGGATTCCGGCAGACCGCCGATATCCTTCACATTCCCGCCCACACCAACCGAAACAGTGAATTTTGTGAAACGCTCGATATTCTTGCATACCTCCTCCGCCCAAATAGCCGGATTGTCCTCCTGCCGGATGTTCAGCACCGCAATAAACCGGTTCATGCTGGAGCGGAATACGATACACTTCGTATATTCCCGCAGCGTTTCCTCGGCAATATTCTGCAGAGAAAAGCGCATCAGCTCCACCTCATTCACGGACATATCCGCGGAACGCTCTTGAACCCTGTCTATCTCCAAGGCCATCACACAAAGACCGGCGGGGTCCAGCGGGATGTTCAGAAATTCCCAGCGGCGGGCTGTCCGCTCCCAATTGGTGCGGTGGCGCACCAGCAGCCCCAGATACTCCTGCTGCAGGAGCGGGATGCTCTCCCGCAGCTTGCCCTCCATTTCCTGGACGGAAAGAACCCGGGAGCGCTCCTCCTCAATCTGCTCCTTCGCCCGGCGCACAGTCCCCAGAATGTCCTCTTCGGTAAAAGGCTTCACCACAAAATCAAAGGCACCTAATGAAATGGCTTCCTTGGCATATTCAAAATCCGTATAGCCGCTGATCAGAATGACCTTACAGGCTACCTGAAGCTCCAGAATGGACCGGAGCATGGTCAGCCCGTCCATCCGCGGCATCCGGATATCCGTGATGACAATATCCGGCTTTGTTTCCTTGATCAGCTCCAGCCCGTCCTCCCCGTTGGCTGCCGTACCGGCAAAGCGGATGCCCTCCCGCTCCCACTCCATCGCCTTCAGGCCTTCTACTACTGTACGGGTGTCATCAACAACACAAATGCTGATGTCCTTCCATTTAAACATCACTTCCAGCCTCCTTGAACGGGATGTTTATACAAATCACGGTACCGCGGCCGGGATGGCTCACCACATGAAAGCACGCTTCCCCGCCATAATACAGCTGGAGGCGCTGGATCAGATTGCCGATGGCATATCCCTTTCCCTGCTCCGCCCTAAGCATGGCCCGGACGGCATCCTCCTCCATGCCGCAGCCGTTATCCTCCACCCGGATGCTCCAGCAGCCGGCGGATGGGTCCGAATCCAGCTCAATGCTGATCCGTCCGCCGCTTTCCATACTGGAGAAGCCGTGGAGAATGCTGTTTTCCACCAGCGGCTGAAGAATAATCCGCGGCACAGTCAGCTCCTGCAGGGACGGATTCTTAACCAGAATGCTGTATTCGAACAAATTCTCATAACAGGAGGCCTGCAGCTCCAGATAGAGCCTGACATGCTCCAGCTCTTTCTCCAGCGTGGTGATTTCCTTGCCTTTATTCAACCCCAGCTGGAACAGCCGCGACAGGGAGACGACCATGGTTTGGGACTGGTCCACCTGCTTGAGCTTCAGCTTCCAATAGATCACATTCAGAGTGTTATAAAGAAAATGCGGGTCCATCTGGGCGGACAGGGCCTTGATTTCCGTACTCCGTTTGCCCGCCTCCGCCTCCTTCACCTCGTCAATCAGCACCACGATCTGGTCCAGCATCCGGTTGAAGCGGAAACCTACCTGAGCCAGATCATCCTCATGCCGGCTTTCGAAGCGGGCGGTCAGATCATTGCTTTCCACCCGCTTCATCACTTTCTGGAGCTTGTGCAGAGGAGTCAGCAGATACCGGGTGAAGGCCCCGGCCACAAAGAGGGTGACCAGGAAGCTGGCCAGGGTGATGAACAGAATCATCCATTTGACATAAATCATATCCTTCATTACATAATCCTTGGATTGAATGGCGAGGATGGTCCAATCATTCACATGAAGCCGAGCGTAATTGAGCAGATAGGTGCTCCCGTTTTTGTCGAAGGAGGTATAGCCGTTTACGCCGCTGCGGGTAATCTCCCCCACCAGCTCACTTTTGGCTGTCTCCGTCACCAGCAGATCGGATTCGCTGTAAATCAAAGCCGCATCCTCATTCATTAGAAACCGGAGGGAGCCGCTGTTCCCCGATTCCGGTCCGACCAGCTTGCGCAGCCCGTCCTCCCTGATATTGACCACCACATAAACATCCTTCAAAGTCATCTCGGCGATAGGCTCCAGCACAAGGGAAACCACCCGCTGCTTGCCGTAAAAAAGCGGGTCCTCGTGGCCTTCGATCCAAACTGTCCGTTTTTGACTCTCCACCCGCTTATACATATCCGTATCACGGAAATCCTCTTGCCTGTTGCGGTTCATGGACGAGGGGTAGAACTCCCCCATGGGGGTGGAAACAAAGATACCTTGAATCAACGGCTCGGCAATCCGTGCCTGGGTAAATACATTGTCCAGGTTGGTCCAATGGGTATAATACTCGCTGTCATTGCCCACGGATACATCCTTTAGCATGCTCTTGAACTGCTGGCTAATCATGAAGGTCATCATGACCATGCTCAGCTTGCTAAGCTTTTCATCCACCGTTTGGGCGGTTTTCGCTACTGTGTCCTGGGTCAGCTTCAGCGCGTTGTCCTCCAGGATGCCGGTGGTGATGGAATAGGAGAAATAGCCGGTCATCAGAATGGACAGCAGGGTCACGGTCATAAAAGCGGCGATCAGTTTATTGCGGAAGGGAGCTTGGCTTATCCATTTCATGCGGGAAACCTCCGCTCGTGAATGTTGTCTTTTGTCGGAATAAGGCGTATATCCTGATTATGGGGTGGACAAGCGGAAAATACAACGTTTTCAAAACGCAAGGCTACCAGTATGAGTATAAGCCTAAACAGGCCAGGTAAAACGGTGGCGATTCCACTTTTAAGGGATACTTTTTTACGGTGTTGGGGTTGGATGAACATAAAAAAGACCCTTTTACCGGAGTAAAAGGGCCGTCCTATCGTATAGTACTGAGGTCCGCTTTAATATTTCGGGGGGAACAGATTGAACAGGCTGGTCGGCGTGTCCAACCACACGTCCGAATTGTCTTCCTTCAGAATGCGTTGGATCTCATCACTGGCTCCTGCGCGCTTTTCCAGGTTCCGGATCTCTTCCGGTGCTGCTTCCTTTTCCTTCACAAACAGGTTCATCATGGCGATTCCCTCCTTGTTGGTGGAAAACGATATCATTGCATGTCACATATATGTTTTCTATAGCCATTATAACATATATTTATCTGATTGCAACGGGTCACTTTTCCAGGATCGCCTGGTGACGCAGCAGCTCCTTCTGAAGCAAATCCATATCCGGTTTAGCAAGCTCCATCCTGCCGTCTGCCGCCAGCGCTGCGGAGGTTCCCGCCGCATCCCCCAGCATGATCAGGTTGGGATAGACCCTCATGGCCGACCAGGAATAGGAATCAATGTTCGCCGCATATCCCGGCAGCAGGAGGTTGTCCACATATGGAGTCTGCAGCACCTCATAAGGAACGTACCAAGGCTCATGCAGCGGATTGGTCAACGCTTCCTGCTTCTGATAGGTATTGGAATCGAAGTTATAGAACCCGACCCCGATCCGCCTGTCATAGAAGTCCTGGCCGCCCTTCATCACATCCGCTTCCGTTAAGGCATGAGCCTTGCCGGCCCCCGGTTTATTGAGGGCATGGATGGTTTCCCGCAGGTACAGGATCTCACCGGCTGCAGGCTCCCCGTTCTCCAGCACCGGCTCCACATTGGCAAACCCCGGCAGCTTGCGGATCATCTCCCAATACTCGGGCTTCTTAAGCTCCTGCAGCGCCAGCTCCCGTGCTTCCTCCGGGTCCAGTTCCGGAGAGTCGGGATACAGTCCGTTGTCCAGCTCCCGGTCCCGCCACATCTTCCGCCCGTCCACCTTATAAATGATCATGTGGTTCATCCAAAAGGGTGTTTTGGAGGTATCCGCGCCCACATGGGAATAACCATCCTCTCCGGCATTGTAGGCCTTCAGCCTGAAGTAGGGGCTGTTCTTGTCATACGCCAGAATTTCCGGGATGGTATACACCTCCCGCCCTCCCCAAAACTGGAAGGAGCCTCTGGTGGAATAGGCCACTCCGTTAGCCGTTTTGTTGGGGGCGATAGCGGCGTACGCGTCCACTCCCTTCACCTTGTACATGAGGGTCGCCACCATTTGCAGCTGGTCCTTGCCCGTATCCTCCCGGCCGGTGGTGTATCCCGCTCCGGTGAGCCGCAGCAGCCGCCCGGTTTCGGAGGCATCGATGAACACCTTAGCCTGCACTGATGCAGCTGTGCCGCTGAACCGGTACCGGCCATCCTGAGGATCCTTGCGGATTTTGCGGAAGTGCAGTTCCTTCAGGGAGGTGGAGCTCTCCTGGAGGTCCGCCTGAGTGATATCCGTCTCATATAGGATCCGGATGCGCCCGGAAGCTTGAGTTTCCCGGGCAAAATAGCTCTCCATCTCCGACGGCGCAAACACAGCCCCCAATGCCTTCACAAATCTGTACAAAGAGCCTCCCTGGGAGCCCGTGTAATCTGAAGGCAGTCCCGGTGGAAGGCTGGATGGTTTATGATAGTTCAGGTCAAACAGGTTCTGCCTGCCGGCAGTCATAGTGGAGCCCAATTGGCGTTCAGGCACAATCATCAGCACATCCGCCCGAGGGCTGGAGGACACAGCCGTCAATGCGGCGGAGACCGCTTGCGGACCGCCTCCATAGATCACAATCTCATAAGTCACCCCCCGTACCGAGGCGGTGGAAAACAAACCGAACAAGGAGATGATCAGGAATGCGGACGCTTTGCGGAGCATAAAGGCTGGCTACCTCCAATTGAAATCTTAGGTGTGTGTTTTAAGTCAGCTACAGGTTTTCGGCTTGCCGGATATGGGTCAGCAGCGCCTCGCAGCCTGCATCCACCATTTCGTAAACCTCCTGGAAATTCCCGGTGTAATAAGGGTCGGGCACATCCGTATGCTGCCGTCCCTCCACGTAATCCATCAAAGGCAGCACCCGGGCAGCATGACCCTCCGGTGCAAACTGCTTCAAGTCCGCTACATTGGCGGCGTCCATAGGCACAATATACTGGTACAGACCAAAGTCCTGCCCATTCACCTGGCGGGCGGCAATCCCCTTGTCGGAAATGCCGAACTCCTTCAGGATTCCGCGGGTTCCTTCATGGGGCGGTTTGCCGGTATGCCAATTGCCGGTTCCGGCGGAGTCCACCCGGATTTTGTCCGCAAGACCCGCCTTCTCCACCTTATTGCGGAATACGGCCTCGGCCATGGGGGAACGGCAGATGTTGCCCAAACAGACGAACAATATCTGGATCAAGGTTATCCCTCCTAGGTCGGCAGTGATAATTAAGACAATTGCTCTAATGTTTTGATCGTATGGGAAACCAGCTCAGGAAGGTCATCAATCACCGCTTCCGTAAATGTCCGCCCGAACAAAAGCCGGAGGGTATGGCTGACCGTTTCTTTCCCGAAGCCATAGGTATGGGTCACTTGCTGCTCCAGCTGATATTGCCCGCCCCATACAGCTTTTACCGCCGCATCCGCTTGTGCACAGACCGATTGCGGGTTTGTTTCCTCGGCGCCTCTGGCATGGGGGATGTTGGCGATAAACGATACTGTAAGCGAGCAGCCCGCCTCTGCCTTAGACTGCTCCAAAATCTCCGCTGCTATGTTGCGCAGGGAGGATGAAAGCTCCACCCACGCCGTATACAGGCCTGCGGACGGTTTGGCGCGGAAGGCAATCCGGAAGGTACGGGAGAGAGACGCAAGGTCCACCAGGTCTTCCCGGGCGGCCACCTGGATGGCGCCGGCCAGATCCCGGTCGTATACCTCCCCCTCCAGCATAACCTTCACATTATCGAATACAGTGGGATCAAACATCAGGAATACAGCTTCTCCCGCTGGCTTTTCACATCATCATTTTCCAGATATTCATCGAATGTCGTCATCATCTTATCGATCATGCCGTTGGGGGTAATCTCAATGATCCGGTTGGCGATGGTTTGAATGAACTGGTGGTCATGGGAAACGAACAGCATGGTGCCGTCGAAGTCCACCAGACCATTGTTCAGCGCGGTAATGGATTCCAGATCCAAGTGGTTGGTGGGTTCGTCAAGAATCAGAACATTAGCGGACTGCAGCATCATCCGAGACAGCATACAGCGCACCTTTTCGCCCCCGGAAAGCACGTTAGCCTTCTTCACCGCTTCTTCACCGGAGAACAGCATCCGTCCCAGGAAGCCGCGGATAAATCCTTCGTCCTGTTCCTTGGAATATTGGCGCAGCCAATCCACCAGCGTCAGGTCGCATCCGTCGAAGTATTCGGAGTTATCCTTGGGGAAATAAGCTTGGGAGGTGGTGACGCCCCAGCTGAAGGAGCCGGCATCTGCCTCAAGCTCGCCCGTAATAATTTGGAACAGGGTCGTTTTGGAAAGTCCGTGCGGGCCGACAAAAGCGATCTTGTCTCCCTTGTTGACTGTAAAGCTGATATTGTCCAGCACCTTCTCGTCGCCGACGGTTTTGGTGAGACCTTCTACTGTCAAGAGCTGCTTGCCTGCTTCCCGTTCAGCCTTGAAATTACAGTACGGATACTTCCGGTTAGAAGGACGGATATCATCCAGGGTCAGCTTCTCCAGCTGCTTCTTCCGGGAGGTGGCTTGTTTGGACTTGGAGGCATTGGCGCTGAATCGGCGGATAAATTCCTCCAGCTCCTTGCGCTTCTCCTCCACCTTCTTGTTCTTGTCGGACATGAGCTTCTGGGCCAGTTGGCTGGATTCATACCAGAAATCATAGTTGCCCACATACATCTGAATCTTGCCGAAGTCAATGTCGGCGATATGGGTACAAACCTGGTTCAGGAAGTGACGGTCATGTGATACTACGATAACGGTGCCGTCAAATTTGGCCAGGAAGTTTTCCAGCCAGGTGATGGATTCCAGGTTCAAGTGGTTCGTCGGTTCATCCAGAAGCAGGATGTTCGGGGTGCCGAACAGGGCCTGGGCCAACAGGACACGGACCTTCTCATTGCCGTCCAGATCACGCATCAGCAGGTCATGCTTATCCTTGCCGATGCCTAAGCCCATCAGCAGTTCTGCCGCGTCGGATTCCGCTTCCCAGCCGTTCAGCTCGGCGAAATCGCCTTCCAGCTCAGCTGCACGCATACCATCCTCGTCGGAGAAGTTCTCCTTCATATAGATAGAGTCCTTCTCGACCATAATCTCATACAGCTTGGAATGGCCCATAATAACCGTCTTCAGAACCTGAACATCATCATATTCATAATGGTTCTGCTTCAGGACAGCCATACGCTCGCCCGGGCCGATGGATACCTCACCGGTGCTGGGTTCAATCTCGCCGGAGAGAATTTTCAGGAAGGTGGACTTACCGGCACCGTTGGCGCCGATCAGGCCGTAACAATTGCCAGGTGTAAACTTGATATTAACCTCATCAAACAGCGCGCGGCTGCCATATCTAAGCGATACATTGCTTACTGTAATCATCCGTCCGTAACCGCCTTTTCATCCATGAAGGAATAGTCATATATTCAAAAGTTTATTGTAGCACAAAATGGGCCTGAAAAAAAGAAATTTTACGGATTAGGGTGTGTCTTCAAACTCGAGGGGAGCAGATTTAGCTGGATTTTCGTTCCAGGCAAGGCACTTTGGTGCAGGCGTACCGGAGGGTACGTCAAGCCAAAGTAACGCAGCAAGGAGCGAAAAGACGGTGAAAGCTGCCCTCAAGCGGGTTTGAAGACAGGTCCTAGCCGCGTTTTTCCCGCTCTATGGCCTCCACTAGCTCGGATAGCTCCGTCCAGCGGGTCATAGCTTCATCCAGCTCCACTTCTTTATCCGATTGTGTCTGGAACAGCTCCTGCACCTTTGCGGAATCGCTGCCTGACGCTGCCAACTCTCTGCGGATGCGCTCCAGGTCTTCCTCCAGCCCGGCAATCCGTTCCTCGATCCCGTCCCACTCCTTCTGATCCTTGTAGGATAGCTTGCGGGCACGGCTTTGGGAGGACTGGGTTCCGCTTAGGGAAGTGGCAGTCGATTGAGCCGGGCTTTTGGCTGCAGAAACCGATGATACCTCCCGCTCTGCGGCTTCCTGTTCCTTGCGGGTTTCGAGATATTCGGAATAGCTTCCGAGGAACGGAGATACCTCTGCGTCTCCCTCAAAGGCCAGCAGCTTGTCTGTCACCCGGTCCAGGAAGTACCGGTCATGGGAAACAGCGATTACGGTACCGGGGAATTGCTCCAGATAATCCTCCAGAATGGTCAGGGTCTGAATGTCCAGGTCATTGGTGGGTTCGTCCAGGAGCAGCACATTGGGCTCTCCCAGCAGCGTGCGGAGTAGATACAGCCTGCGCTTCTCCCCGCCGGACAGCCGGCCGATGTAGGTCCATTGCTGCTCCTGGGGGAACATAAACCGCTCCAGCATCTGGGAGGCAGAGACGGTCACGCCGTCGTCCAGCTTGATGGTTTCGGCAGCTTCGCGGATATATTCCAGAACCCGCTTGTTGGGGTCCAGCTCCTCATTCTCCTGGGTATAATAAGCCATACGGACGGTGCTTCCGGTTTCGATGGTCCCGCCGTCAGGCTGAAGCTGCCCGGCCAGCATCCGCAGCAGCGTGGTTTTGCCGCTGCCGTTAGGTCCGATAATCCCAATGCGGTCGCCGGGCTGAATCAAGGCGCTTAAGTCCTTGACCAGGGTCTTGGAACCGTAGGTTTTGGAGACGTTCTCCAGCTCCAGCACCTTTTTGCCCAGCCGGCTGGCCGTTACCTGGATCTCCATCGCTTCCTGGGGAGCATCCGGCGTTTGCTTCTGCAGGGCCTCCGCACGATCAATTCTTGCTTTCTGCTTGGTGCTGCGGGCCTGGGCGCCGCGGCGCAGCCATTCCAGCTCCCGGCGGAGGAGGTTACGTCGTTTATCCTCCGAAGCTGCCTGCATCTCTTCGCGTTCCGCTTTTTTCTCCAGATAGACGGCGTAATTGCCTTCGTAAGGATAGATGCTGCCCTTGTACAGCTCCAGGATCCGGTTGGCTACCCGGTCCAGGAAATACCGGTCATGGGTTACCAGAAGCAGCGCTCCCCTATACTTGGACAGCTGTCCCTCCAGCCATTCCGCGGTTTCATTGTCAATATGGTTGGTGGGCTCGTCGAGGATCAGAAGATCCGCCGGATGAATCAGCGCGGCGGCCAAGGCGACACGTTTCTTTTGACCCCCGGAAAGCTCATTGACATGCTGGGAATAATCCTGGATGCCCAAGCGGGACAGGATGGTTTTGGCTTGGGTTTCCGCCTCCCAGGCGGAGGAAGCGTCCATGGCCTGCTGGGCGGTGAACAGCCGCTTTTGCTTCTCTGGGTTTTCCGGATCTGCACCCAAGGCGGCCAAGGCAGCTTCGTAATCGCGGATGATCCGCATGGCGGGCAGATCTCCCCGGAAGATATAGTCCAAGACAGAGATGGCTTCGGTAAACTCCGGGGTCTGGTCAAGGTAAGCAATACGGAAGCCGCCCGGTTGGATCACTTTTCCTGAATCCGGCGCTTCCAGCCCGGCCAATATCCGCAGCAAGGAGGATTTGCCCGTGCCGTTAACGCCGATGAGCCCGATCCGCTGGCGTTCGGCAACGCTGAAGGATATCTGGTTGAACAGCACCTTCACGCCATAGGATTTGCTGAGATTTTCTGCTGTAAGGACATTCATTTAGGCAATCGGCTCCTTTTCCGGCTGATCCTCCGGCTCCAGCACATATGCGGCCAGAAGCGAGATGGTGTTCATCAAGGCATCGCGGTGGGTACGCTCCATAGAGTGGGAAGCATGGACGCCCGGCCCGATTAATGCGGCTTTGAGGTTATTGCCGCCGCGCATAGCAGCCGACGCATCCGATCCGTATTGGGGATAGATATCCACCGCAAACCGCAGACCGTCCCGTTCCGCCAGCTGGATGAGGCGTGTGGTCATGGCGTAATCGTAAGGGCCGGAGGAATCCTTGGCACAGATGGATACATCCTGCTCCGTGCAGCTCAGGTCATCACCCATCGCCCCCATATCTACAGCGATCAGCTCTCCCACGTCGGAAGGCATGTACGCAGCACCGTGTCCTACCTCCTCGTAAGAGGTAATGATCAGCTTCAGCGTCTTATGGGGTTTGTTTCCCGTCCGGGCTATCAGCTCCGCCAAGCCGAACAAACAGGCCACTCCCGCTTTGTCATCCAGGTGCCGGGATTTAATAAAGCCGTTCTCCAGAATGCGGGTTCTGGGATCAAAGGAGATATAGTCCCCGTTGCGAATGCCCAGCTCCGTCACTCCAGCCTTGTTTGTCACCAGCGCATCCAGCCGGATCTCGAGATTTTCCTCCTCCCGCTTCTGGTCTCTTGCGTTTTTATACACATGGACAGAAGGTGCGGTTGTGAGGATTGTGCCTGTGCAGGTGGTGCCGCTGCGGGTATGAACCGTACAATATTCTCCCTCAATGGAGTTCATGTCGTAACCGCCAACAGGGGTAAACCGCAGGGTGCCAGAACTCTTCACGGCGCGGACCATGGCGCCAAGAGTATCCACATGGGCGGTTAAGGCAAGGGTACCTGTTCCTTCTTCACCAGGGATGGTGATGATGCAGGCTTGTTTCGGTGTACGCTCCACCGCCCAGCCCAGCCTGGCCGCCTCCGTCTCCACCCGGAGCAGCACTTCGTGACAGAAGCCGCTGGGGCTGGGGATAGCCAATAAATCCTGCAGCATGGCCAGCACATAATCGGCATCAATGTAGTTTATGTAGGGTTTCGTTATCATAAAATGTATCCCGCCTCTCAAAAGGTTCCCAGCTTCTCATTGTACACCAGATCGGCTCTAATTCCTACGGACAACAAAAACAGGAACCGAATAGTGGGCTTCCCCGTCCGGTTCCTGCTTGATTGTTGTATGGGAGATCAAGAAACTGCCTGGGCAGCAGCCGCTGCCTTCTTCTTCTTCAATGCGGCAATCCCCTGCGCCGTAATTTTGGCCATATAATGGGAGCCTTCGGATTGAAACCGGATCAGGCGGTTTTCAGCCAAGTATTCAAGGGCGAAGAATTTCTCAGGATTCATCTCTTCCCACGTTTTCGGAATCATGGCCTTGCGGCCTTTTTCTACCAGATGAAAGGAATACAGCTCCTGCAATACTTCTTCACGGATTTTAGCGCGCTTTAGAGATGCCATGGTGGCTCACACTCCTTCAAGGGTCGGTTGTCTTATATTTCCAATTGCTTCGGTCTTGCGTTATTCAAATACCTTAATTAGGTATTAACCAGCTTCTTATCTTATGAAACACTTTTGCTAAAAAAAATTGAAACTGGCTTCATCTGGGTTATTTTTATTAATATTTAATTTATAAACTTTATCGTTTACTAAGTATTATAAATACATAATAACAATTTCCTATCCCCCCGTCAAACATTAATTTGAAAGGAAATGAATGAAAAAAAGACGCCTCCCGGCTTTCCGGAAGACGTCTGGCGGATATCGGACACAAGCATGCAAAACCTGACTCCAGCTTGTTTTTTCTGCGGTTAATCGACAATAAAATCAACGGCCACCGCCGCTTGCCGCACGGTTGCGATGTAGCTGCTGACCTCTACATGATACGGATGCACCTGATATGCATTCATGTCATCCAGACTTTCGAAGGTCGTAATCAAAGCCAAATCGTAAGAACGTTCCGAACGGACTACGTCGATGCCAACCTCGATCTCCAGCAGCTGGGGTACCCGGCCTTTTAAGCTGAGCAGCTTATCCTTCACTTCCTGGAGCTTGTCCGGGGCCGGATCAGCCAATTTGAACAGCACTACATGGCGCAGCATTCCACATCTCTCCTCTTGGATTATCCTTAAGGGGGATTATACCACGCGGCTAGCGGATGCGGAAGATCAAGTGGGTTTGAGCCGCCGTGATCCTGTCACCGTTTTTAAGGGGATAGGTTTCGTGAGGGGCAAGGGATTCGCCGTTGAGCTTTGTGCCGTTTTTGGAGCCCAGATCACAAAGCACCCACAGCTCCCCCTCCCGCCTGATCTCGCCATGGATCCGGGATATGCCGGAGGCATTCAGCACACAATCGGCTTCACCCGGGCTCCTTCCGAAGGAAAAGCGGGTACGGCTGACGAGGAGCGATGAGGCAACGGCTTCATTCTCCAGCAGCTCGAGCACCGCTTGAGGGGCGAGCAGCTCCGTTTCCGGAAGCAGCAGTTCTGTCGGCGGCACAGCAGGTCCGCTCTCTTCGGACTCCTCCAGCAAAACAGTTAATGCCGGGTTTTCCCGGTACAGCCGATTCCGCTCCTCCGTCCATTGGAAGGAGCGTGCGGCGGCAGATTCCGGCTCCTTGTAGTCAAGCGTCTGCTCCCTCGGGAACGGCTGGGCCGGTTGCGGCATCCAGCTGTCCGGCTCCTCGTCCGGCTCCGTCAGAAGCTCTTCCTTTTCTTTGCGCTTGCTCCATAGATAAAGAATTATGCCTGCTAACGTCACGATGCCCGCCGAACCCATCACAACTGGCGAAGGAAATACCGCGGCAGCGCCCCATGCCACCACCATGAGCACAAGCGCCAGCCGCAGTGCAGCAGCGGAGGATAGCCGCCATTGGGCTGGCTCGAACCGCAGGGTATCCCCGTCGTCCTGCAGCTCTGTCTGCAGCCGCAGCTCCTCCGTTGCACTTGGTCGCGGGGGGCTGTGCCATGGCGTATCCGCAGGATAGGACTCTTCCGCCGCTGCTTGCTGGGAGGTGCCCGTCTGCCCGGCGGGAGAAAATTGCAGGGCAATCAGCAGCTGCTTAAAATCCTCCAGCTCGAACAGGGAGCTTTTGAGGCACTCCACCATCACACTGCATTCTTCCAATGAAATATGGCCCCATTCTATTAATTGAAGCGTAAGCTGGTACAGTTCATGGCGGAGCGAGGGTTTTTGCTCCAGATGCCGAAGCGGCAGATACACCATCTGGATATCCCGCGGGCCCTCACCGATGAGAATAAGCGAAGGGTGCAGGGCATACTTGCGTTCATCCAATAAGTACACCCTGCTGTCCGCCAAGGTGGTGACGATGGTCAGCAGCGCCTCTATAAGAAGCTTCGCATCCGCATCGCCGGCCTGAAACCGGCTTTGCAGCGGCTGCCCTACGGGAAGCCTGTAGCGGAGCCTGGCCTCCGCGTTCATTTCCTCCACATCCAAAGGCAGGATGCGGGGTATGGAGTGCCGCTCCAGCATCCGCAGATCCAGACGGGACAGTGCCGCCGCCGGAACCGGGTTTCCCTTATGGGTCAGAAGCCAATACCGGCCCTGCCCTTTTTCGGCTGTGAAGGTCATGTCCAGATAAGTTACAGCATCCATACAGGTACTCCTTTGCTGCCGGTTTCCCACAAGGCGGTGCAGATTCCCGGAATGACCGCCGCCATAAACGGGAAGCGAAGAGTCAGCCGTTCATCTATGGCCAGCTTCTGCCGGATCAATAAGAACCCGGTAACGGCAAGCAGCATCCCCTTTCCGTTGGCGATGAGCCTACGCTGGTATAGCAATATCCCGAATCCGATGACCCCGGCCCATAATACGGAATAGGTGATAGTCGAAAATGTCAGCAGAGGTCCGCTAATAGCTCCAATAGCCGCAAACAGCTTGACGTCCCCCGCCCCCACCGCCTTAAACATATACAAAAGCAGCATAACAGCAAACCCTAGACCTGCCCCTGCGAACGAACGACCCAATCCTGTCAGCCCTCCTGCCCAAACATGCCCCAGCATCCCGCCGCACAGACCCGCCACAGAAAGCCAATTGGGGATTTTCCGGTGCCGCAGGTCTGTATAACCTGCTGCCAGCGCCACCATACCCAACATACAAACGAAGATATCCATGCTCTCATTCCTCTCCAACCCATGCGCGTTCCACAACGGTTTTCTCTATATAAAGGGTTTTATTCCAAAAGGGTACGGGAAGCTTGAGGGCATATCCCGCTGTAATGACCATATCCGCATTGCCCCCCTCTTCCAGGGACGGGAGCTTCACCGCCGCCACGGTCAGCTTGTCTGCCTTCAGCAGCCTCCCGTTGGCATAATGCCGGAGGACGGGTTCAAAGGCCTTGCACAAAAGCGGGTCCATGATTTTGTCCACAGCCCCATTCGCCGCATCGATCCCCCGCTGCTCCAGACTTTCCCGCTTGTTGACCTCCCACTGCACCAGTTGACCCACTACATCAGGAAACAGGGCTTCGTAATTCAACACCCATTCCTCCGCCTCCGACCATCCGGCACGGGACTCCAAGAGCTTGTCCGCCACTGCGCCTGCCCATTGACCCGGTCCAGTGGATAGAGCCCGCTCTTTGGCTTCCCGGTAGACCATCCGCACCGGCTCCCAGTGGGCAGCGGTGCTTTTGGCGGTTTCGGAGACGGCTGACCGCAGAGCAACCTCTACTGCCGCAATATGGATCAGACTGGCCATAAACATTACAAAAACAATCATTGCCGGCAGCACAATTGCCGCCTCAACCGTAATGGAGCCCTCCGTTTGTTTAATCATAGGCGTATACGGCGGTTTGCCGGAAGCGGAACCGCCCTTCTTCCAAGTCCAGGCTGACCGCCCCCGTTTTCCCGATAGCCCTCAGAACACCGGGCAAAAACCACACATTCACACTCCCAGAGGATGTTCCCTGAACATAGGTGGTGGTTTGGGTAAGATCTATGCCGGTGTTCAGCTCCAGCAGAGCCTGCATCCGAATCAGCACAGAGGACTGGTTGGGATGCAGCAGGAGCATCACCCGGAGCATATCCTTATAGGTCACCTTAAAAGCCCCCAGCTTCTGGAACAAGGAAACTGCCCCTCCTCCTGTTAAGGTATGCACATCCTGAACTGCCCTGGCCGCTCCTTCGGCTGCCGCTTTCAGCAGAGCGGCCAAAGGTGCAACCGCTCCGGCTGCACCGGCAGCCGGATCCATCAGTGCCTCGGCGGTGCGTATGCCGAAAAACAGCAGGAACATTTCGCCGTAAGCGGCACTCAGGTTCAAATCGCAGCTGTTAAAGCCGTATAACAGATACTCCGCTTCCTGCCGGACCAAGGGATGGCCCCCAGGATTGGAGCGGGCAGGGGCGCCCTGCTGCTGTGCCGCCTCCCCCACTCCCCAGGTGCGGTAGTTGAACTTATCCAACGCGTATTCATTGATAAACAGCTCATCCCGTAAACCGGTCAAAAGTCCGCTGAATTGGCTGATGATATCCAGCCCAAGGCCCATGGAGGCATCCGTATCGGTGCCGGGCCGGTTAACGCCTGGCGAAGCCGCCGCCAGCTTGCTGTAGACACTGTACTTCCCTGTAAGGCTGTCCGGACCGCCGAGCTTGGCGTACAAGGCAATTTCCCCGTTTCCCGTGCTGCAGCCGGTAACAGCCTTGCGGATATCCGCCAAGGAGCCGCCTATTTTTTTGCGCTGCTGTTCCTCTTCGTTGCGGTCCGTCTGATTTCTGGCCTGCCGTTCCGCTTCCAGCGCCGCCCTGCCGCTTTTGAACCCGGCCGAAAGCTCCAGCAGCCCTTGAAGCTCTTCGGCCACCTTACCCCACTGGGAGGTGTTCCACCATGCCTGCTCCGCCCAGCGCAAGGCCAATCCGTGCAGGGACGCCGGAATACGCGCAGCCTCCGTTTTGTAACGGGAGAAGTAGGCCTTATCATAGGCCGATGAAAGCAGCAGCAGCCCCTCCGACAAATGACTCTCACCGGTCCCCGCCGATTTGTAGCGCTCCAGCTCGGCAAGCCATTTCGTCTGCTGTTCTTCCGCTTGGTCTAGGGCCGTACACAAAGCGCGGTAATCCACATCAAGCTTTTGCTCTGTGGCGGCCACAAGCTGCTTGGAGGAGCCAAACAGAAGAGCATATTCGGCCATGTCGGCAAGGAGCTTCTTCAGCTCGGTAAGCCTGCCCGACTCCTCCGACAAAAGCCGGCTTGCTTCATTAAGCTCTGTCTGAACAGCGGACATGGCCTGCCCCAACGCCATAGCAGCTCCCGGACCTTCCTTGCCGGTGAGTGAAGCCATAGCCAAGGACAGGGAATACATGTTTTGCTGAAGCTGCCGGATGCGTTCATTCAGGGATTGGATCATCCGCTCCGCATCGGACACCGCTGCCAGCACCTGCTCCTCCGTCCGGTTCCCGATCTGCCCGGCCAAGGTTTCCAGCCGGCTCAGATTGCCGTTCAGAGTAGTACCTGCCGCTTCCACATGGCCCAGCATAGCCTGCGCCTTCTCCCAGGCCTTGTCCAATGCCTCCTCACGCTTCCAATGAAGCTTTTCCAGCTCCCGCATGCTGTCACCATACATTTTAGCCTGGCTCATGGCTTTATCGGCTTTGGTTTTTTGGAACTTGTCCAGCAGCTCCGTAATGAATTCCACCGGCGCCTTCAGCTTCATTTCCTGGACAATCTGACGCTTGAGCACATCCGGATTGGCCAGCGTGTACACAGGCTCGATTCCGCTGTTCATCCGGTCCGGTTGAAGATCCAGATAGCGGTAGCCCTCCCCTCCGGCCAAATTCCGGGTCAGATAGTCCATGTATAAAGGAACGCTGCCGCTTTCCGCCCACTTCAGCCCAAACAGGCCATAAGCGGCAAGGGAACGGTCATACCGGGACATCACCGAACGCAGCGCCGCCTTCAACGCCAGCTCATTCTCCCGCTCTGCCAGCTGCAGCCGGATCAGATCCGCAAACAATGCCTGGAACAGAAAAATCGGCACCAAAACAATCATCATATACACCGATGCCGACCCGTTTGTATGCTTCCAAAACCTCCCCACTGCTTCACCCCGTCAGGCCTGCCGTCTATTGATGGTATACCACCATAATGCCGTTCTCCTCCAGCTCCCGCAGAAGGGCTGGTGTGGTATCGAATTTACCCTTATTCTTAAGCAGAAAAAAATGCCACACTACTCCCTTTACTTGACCGGAGCGGATCAATTCCGCATCCTTTTTGATTTGAAGCTCGGTATCCGCTTTATTCACTGTATATTTCGCTTCGTGGGCGAAGCCGTCCGCATCCAGAACATCAATGAAACGCTCCCCGTATGAAGTAGATAATCTCGCTTTCGGCGCATGAAGCAATTGCTGGAGGTATGCCTTAGCCTGCGCTTCGGTGCGAATGTCAACCGGCTGTGCCTCCCCGGGCAGCAATTGCCGCAAAGCCTTGGAAGCATCCTCCGGCGTAGCAAACCGGCTTTTCAGCTTGGAGGCATAGGTGGTCACCAGCTCCACCGTCCGCAGAAATTCCACCGGATCGGCTACATAAGCCGCTGCCCCCTCCTGCATTCGTCTGCCCTGGGGAGCCATAATATTCTGGACCCATGATGCCCACTCCCGGGACCAATCCGCCCGCACCTCTCCCTCCAGAACACGGTTAAAATAGGCACCTTCGCCGGATATATAACCCCCCAATCCTTGTGAGGAGCGGAGCAGCTTCCTGCCGGAAAGGGATTGTCCTGTTACTTTAAGCTCCGGCAGTGCAATCCCTGCTTGGCGGAAGCCGCCCAGGGAAGCGCGAAGCCATCCTAAACCCTCGGAGACCATGCCTGCATACACGTCATCCATATCCTGATACACAAATGTTCCGGTGACCGCATCCTTGTGGGAATCCTTCCAAACATACGCGGACCGCTCCGACCACTCGTAGGCGGATTGGAGCAAATCTCCTTTTTGGTAAGTCAAGAATCCGAGTCCCAGCATTGCCAGCGTGAACCAGAACACCACCGGCATCAACAGAGTGGATTCGATATGAAAGCTGCCGGCTTCACTCCGGCAAAACCGGCGTATACGAATTACGGGAAAACCCCTGGGGGTTGTCACGGCGACGGCGTATTGGGGACAATTGTTTTAGTATTTTGGATATCCGAATTCGTCTCGGTAAACAGCCGGTTTACCCAAGAAACAATCCATTTGCGGAAAGCAATCGCAATGATTACGATAATGGCCAGAATCAACAACATTTCCAGCGTGCCCAAACCTTCCTCATTGTTCCAAAACCGTTTTATATGAATCCATCCCTTTTTCATCCGGAACCCTCCTTAAAGTAGTTATTGCAGGGATAAAACCGCAGGGGCGGCGACAATCAGCATAACCGTGCAAAACAGCAGCACCATGGGAAACACCATCTTGGCAGAGGCTTCCTCTCCGATCGTCCGGGCTGCCGCCTTCCGCCGCTCCCACAGGGTATGGGACAGCTCCTCCAGAGAATAGGCGAAGTCGCTGCCTCCCCGTTTGAAATTCATCAGCACATTGGTGGAAAACATGGATACCTCCAGCACACCGCAGGACCTACTGAACTCCTCCATAGCGATGATGAAGGGCCGGTTGTCCTTAAGGGCCCGGGACAGCTTGACCCATTCCTTATATAAAGGATGGGACTCGTCCGCTTGCTGGCAGGAGCGGTGGATCGCTTGGTGCAGCGTTTCGCCAGCGTGGAGCAGCAGGGTGATTTTATTCAGCAGCTCAGGCAGCTCCAGCACGATCCTCCGCCGTTTATGCTTCACCTGGTTGTCCAGGGACTTCACCCTAAAGATCACAAAAAACACCATCAACAAGAGGCAAAACGGGATCATAATTACGCCGCTGGCCACGCTTAGTACCACCGATAAAACAGCTAATCCCAGCAGATGCACTACGGTTTCCGCCGTAAAGCTGCGGCAAGCCTCCGCTGCCCGGTTGGCTCCATGCAAGGCCGCCATCCGCACATGAATCATTTCGAATAATAAGGGCCACCGTTCATAAATCCGCAGCCTCTCCAACCCGTCGCGTATCCGAGCTTGCAAATTCCAGACCTTCACAGCTTCATCTCCATTAGCTTTCCGGTCAGCCACCAGCACAGAAGCATGATGGCCAGACCGGCGGTCATGATGGCTGCACCGGCAGCATTGCCGTACAGCGGCTCCATATAATCCGGCGAGCTCCAATATAACAGGCCAATCACTCCAAGAGGGGCGGCACCGAGAATTCTCGACTCAAAACGCCGCTGCGCCAATTGCACGGCGATTTCCTGCTGGATTTCCATTTTGTCGCCGATCATCTGGGAGGTCCGCCGCATCACATCCGCCATATTGCCGCCGGTGCGTTTGGCTGTGACGAACACATCCAGAAACTGCGTCAGTTCCTCCAGTCCGGAGCGGCGGCAAAAATCCTCCAACGCCCTTTCAATAGCCTCCCCGTTGGTCACCCTCCGGCTGATCCGGTGAAACTCCACAACAATGAAGGTTTGGGGATGGTTATACAAAAACCCCAGGTCGACAGCGGCAGCTGCAAAGGCATTCTCGATGGATCTGCCTGCAGTAAGTGAGGTCACCAGCGCATGAAGCCCCTGCTTGAATTGCAGACGCAGCTCGTTCATTTGTTTCTGTATACGCATCCTGCGGTATTGTCCGGGAATCCCCCATGCGGCAAAAGCCAGCATCAGCCCGGCGGCGATAGAATGATAGAAGAGATAGCCGATGCTGAAGCATGCCACTCCCCCAACTGCGAAGCATATCGCGTATTCGGCAACCGACAGCCGGTATTCGGTGTAGAGGGTGCCTTCCGCAGGACTGCTCCATCTTTGCCTTGCGGACCTGACTTTAGGTCTTCCTTTAGGTTTGGCCAAGGGCAATTTCATGCTGTCCCCCTCCTGTCCGGCGGGGCCTCCAGCCCGGAATCCCGGAGCTTTTGCCGGTTGGCCAGCACATGACCGGTAGGACAAAGGGCTCCCTGTATTTTTTTATGTATCGAGCTGTCAGCGTCTGTGCATGGCGATTCCTGAAACAGGAACAAAGGAACAGTCTCTATATTTTCCCCTTCGATTCCCACCACCTCGGAGATCTCCACCACCCGCCTGCTGCCGTCGCGCATCCGGCTGAGATGAACAAGAAGATCCAGAGCTGAAGCAATCTGGCTGCGGATGACCTGCACAGGCAGGGATGCCCCCATCAGCACCATGGTTTCCAGGCGGCTTAGCATATCCTTGCTGGAATTGCTGTGCCCGGTGCTTAAGGAGCCGTCATGGCCCGTGTTCATGGCCTGAAGCATCTCCAGTGCTTCACCGCCTCTCACCTCACCCACGATAATCCGGTTGGGACGCATCCGCAGCGAGGCACGGATCAGGTCCCGTATGCCGATCTGCCCCTTACCCTCTGTGTTGGCATTGCGCGTCTCCAGGGAAACCAGATTCTCTACCTGCCTGATCTGCAGCTCAGCCGAATCTTCGATAGTAATGATCCGTTCATCCTTTGGAATCCATCCCGACAAAGCATTCAGGAAGGTAGTTTTGCCCGACCCGGTGCCGCCGCTGATAAAAATATTGTATTTGGCCTGGACGGCCAGTCTCAGGAGGTCGGCAGCTTCTGCAGAAATGGATGCTCTGTTCACTAGTTCCTCCATGGTCAACGGACGGCTGGGAAACTTGCGGATGGTAAGCGTCGGTCCCTTAAGCGCAACCGGAGGCAGCACCACATGCACCCGCGAGCCGTCTGGCAGCCGGGCATCCACAATGGGCTGGCTTTCGTTCACCGTCCGGTTTACCTTGGAGACAATGGACTGGATCATATCCTCCAGTCTGGCCGGCTCATCGAAGCCTCCCGTAAAGGGATGGATTCTCCCGTCCTGCTCATAGAAAATTTCCGTATGGCTGTTCACCATAATTTCCGTAACGGCGGGATCATCCAACAGCGGCTGCAAAATGTCCAATCCCCGGAATGAAGAGAATACTTTACGGATCAGCCGGTTTTTCTTCCGGAAGTGAAGAGGAAGCTCTTGGGGCAAGGCAAAAACCGCTTCTTCAATACGCTTCATCAAAAGCTCGTCGGACAGACTCTGGGAATAGTCTATGCTTGAGCCTACCTCCTGCCGCAGCCTGCGGAATATGGCCTCCTCATCCATAGCTCTTGGCACCTGCCCATCCTGCTGGGGACTGGATTACAGACAGAAACCATTTCTGCAGGCGCTGCTCATATGCCGTGGAGGTCTCCAAGTGGCGGCAATCACGGAGAAACAGCCAATCCTCCTGATGCGGCAGAACCTCCTCGATCTGGATAGCGCCGCCCTGCAAGTCCTGAGGCTGCCCGCCGCTCATGTTCAGAATGACCGACAACCTGTCCTTGAGCACCGGCATCTCTTCCAGCAGCCTGGGAAGCTGACGTTCCGCTTTCTCCCTGGCTATGCAGTGGTCAGGGATGAGCCAAGCGATCCGGTGGCAAGCAGACAACGCACCCCATATACGGGGATGAAAACTGCTGTCCAAATCCACGATAATGAGGTTCACACCCACAGTTTGCGAGGCAAGACGGATTAGCTTGCGGGCATCCTCCTGTCCCATTTCCTCCAGATCATCCAGGTTGGAGGCACCCGGCAGGAATCTGACCCTGCGGCCTGCATCCTCCGACAGCTCCGGTCCTAACCCCTGCTGACCTTCCTCCGTTCCGCCCGCCACCCGGTACATCACCTTCCCAAAGCGATCCTCGTTGCCCGGGACTCTCCAGCACAGGGACGGGATGCTCTCCAGGGTCAGCACCAAGGGATGAAACCCCATCCGGCTGAGCAATCCTGCAGCAGTGTAAGCAAAAACCGTTTTGCCCGCTCCCCCTGTGGAAGAATATACGCCCAGAACAAAGGTTTCTTCCCCGCCAGCTTCCCTCCGCCCCCTGGTGCCGGATTGTTTTTCCGCCAAGTGTAGGATGGTATCCAACAGACGGTTCAGAGGCTGATACTTATCCAGCATCGCCGCTTCCTGGGACCCGGTGGTGGTTTCTTCCTCTCCCAGAAGCACAATGGGACATTCCTTCTGCTGCAAGAGCGCCTGCCAGCCGGCTGCAGAGTTGCCTGTGTCCAGGAGCAGCACCTCCGGCTTGTCCTTCTCGGCCAACATTTTCCGGCAATAGTCCACACTGGTGTACCAGACCATATGCACCAGCGTCCGGTATTCGGACAATCGCACATAGGCAAGCAGCCGTTCCGTGTATTCCTTGTCCAGCGACAGAAGGCCCACGGCACATTTTTTCAAATGCTACACCTCCCGTGAAAACTTGTCCGGACAGCACAAAAAAAACACTGCCGGCGTAAAAAACCAAACGCCAGCGGTGCTTCCGCATCTCGTTATGTATTAGGTTATTACGAGTATATAGCACAGAGACACAGGAATGCAACCCCTTTTTTTCCAGCTGTTCGGTGACGCTTAGCGGTGCTGCTTACTCCCAGTTCGGAGCCGCCGCCATAAGGACTTCCGTTGGCCGGGATGGCCGCATTGGTCGAGAATCATCCCGGTAATGGGCGATAATGCCGCGCTTATCACCGATTGAACAGCAGGCTGGTCCGCAAGCAGCTTCCCTTGCCAGAGTGCAGCCAACACGGTTGGTGACGCAATTTCGGGGATTTGGCAGAGCGGCCGACCTGGCAAGGACTCCAGCCATTCCTGCTGGCCCTTGAAGCTGACCGCTTTGTTGGCGATAATCTCCACCTTGCAGCTCTTCTGCTTCAGCTTATCCAGCCAACTCCAATTCCGTGCGGCTTCTCCTCTACTCAGCTGCAAGGGGGATGGACCGCAAACAAGAAGGATAAGATCGGCTTGCGCCAGCACAGCGTCATGGGCAGGGTTGGTCCATGCGGACCCGATGTCCAGAATAGCCACCGGCCGGTTAAGCCGCTCCATGAGCTTTTCTGCACAGTCGCTATCCCACTTTTCCAGCGGACGGTCAGGGGCAAGCGGCGCCCATTCCGAATGCCCGGCAGTCCATGGTTTACCCGCATCTCCGCTATCTGTTCCGAAACAAACGGCTTCCGTCCAATACCGGTATCCCTTGGGCATATGCCGGTCACCCAGCAAAACGTGGTACAGATCGGGAGCTGCTCCCGGCAATTCCAGCAGGGTGTGGGGCAGGGCCAGGGCATGCAGGCAGCGCGCCAACGCCATAGCCACAAAAGTAGCTCCGCTGCCGACGGTTAATCCGCCCACCACGATCCGCATAACAGGTGGGTGTACCGTCTTTGCCACAGTCATTCCTTGTGCCAGCTGCTGGTTTATCTCTGTTACCGGAGCACCCGGCGTCCGTATCGCACGCAGTGCCGCCTCCACCTCACCCGCCCGCTGGAAACGCTTGGCCGGCTCATCCTCCAGAAGCTTGGCGATAAGCGCCTTAGCCTGTGGCGGCACCTCATCCGGGAGTTCACCCCGGATTCCATCCTTTAGCTGACCGTTTCCCCCCTCCAGCAGAAAATGCAGCACCGCCCCAAGCGCATACAAGTCCGTGCGGGCGTCCGTCTGCCGGCCCACCAGCTGCTCAGGTGAGGCAAAACCAAAGGTCCCCAGGCGGACGGTATCCGCATCGGCTCCTTGGCTGTAATGCCGGGCTGTGCCAAAATCAATAAGCCGGACCCGCCCGTTCCCGTCCAGCATCACATTGGAGGGCTTCAAGTCCCGGTGGATAATGGGAACTGGCCGCTCCTCATGCAAATAAGCCAGCACCTGGCATAATTCCATGCCGATACTCGCCGTTTGTGTCCAGCTTAATGGCCCCTCCTGCCGCAGAAGCTGGAGCAGCGTTTGGCCTTGAATAAATTCCATGACCAGATAACAGACACCATGGGCATTCGCCGGGATAAAATCCGTAACGGCAGCCAAGCCGGGATGGCTGCATTCCGCCAGCATCCTGGCTTCCTTGGCCAAAAGCTCACGTTGGGCCGGGCCCGGTCGCAGCTCCTTGACGGCCCATTTTTTGCCGGGAAGCCGTTCGTCTTCGGCCAGATACACCCGTCCCATGCCGCCTTGGCCCAGCAGCCCGAGAATCCGGTAGCGGTTCTCCAACAGTTTGCCAGCTTGCAAAAATCCGGAGGTTTCCTTCACTGTCCCACCCCTCGCAAAAATGGTGATGGTCCTGATTATAGCCTTCCTTGGAGCAAATTGGCAACGGGAATTTGCCAAGATAGGTAAAAGGGGGAGTGCGAATGGCACAATACCCTTCCCGCCTACACTACCGTTATCCCCCTTCGTTTCTCAACGGAACTCAGAGACTCTTAGACGCCAATTTCTGATTACCCAGCATCCTAACGGAACTCAGAAGCTCTTAGAGGACGATTGGCAGCTGTTTTTCCCTTAAATGTAACTCTAACGGTCGCATTGTTCCGTTACCATGCAAATTTCGTTTATTTTTGCTTCTAAGAGCCTCTCAGTTCCGTTACAGCTGCTGCGCCACCTTCTATCCCCCTCCCGCTCCGTCATTTCAACAAATCAAATCCCTAGGTCGCACCATACTCCGCTAATTAGCCTTAATGCACCATCAGCCACTGACCCAATTTCTACACTGCACCACACTCCACCAACCAAACAACCGCGCTACTCCATCTTCTTCCGATTATCACCCTTTGCACGCTACTACTTTGATCGATTAATGTTGTGTATATTTAATTTCATTAATAATAAACCCAATAAAAAGCCTGCAGCCGGCCCATACCTTCTGCAAGCTCTGCTATTATAATGCCTTGACCCATGGACGCCCATGGCTCCATTCTATATCCACTTCCAGATCGTAGGCCCGTTTCAGCAAATCAGGCGTCAGCACCTCTTTTTTGGGACCTGCGGCTACCAGCTGGCCGTTTTCGATCAGAGCCACATGGGTGAAGGCCGGAATAATCTCCTCCAGATGATGCGTCACATAGACCATCATCCGGGAGGATGACCCCTCAGCTCCCAATTCCCCGATATCCTGCAGCAGCTTTTCCCGCTCGTACAGATCCAGCCCCGAGCACATCTCGTCCATTACTAGAAGCGCCGGATTAGCCATCAGGGCCCGGGCCAGCACCACCTTTTTCCGTTCACCTTGTGACAGTGTACCGAAGGGCTGATCCTTCAGATGATGCAGCCGCACCCGCCGGAGGAGCTCCTCTGCCTTTTCGATTACCGCCGGGTCAATGGTCTGGTAGAACCGGAGAAAAGCGTATTCACCCGTTGCCACTACCTCCCACACCGGGTCCTTCAAGGCCAAACGCTCAATCAGGGATTGGCTGATATAGCCGATTTCCTTCCGGACCTCGCGGAGATCCACCTGCCCATAGCGGTGGCCCAGCACCTGAACCTTACCCGAGCTGGGGAATTGATACCCCGTCATCAGCTCCAGCAGCGTGGTTTTCCCTGAGCCGTTGCGGCCAAGAATGACCCAATGCTGCCCTTTTTCCATAACAAGATTGATATTGTCCAGTATGGTCCGTTTATTGCGGATAAATGTGATTTCTTCCATCCTGATCATGGTTGTTCTCCTCTCTATCTCAAACTTGGTCCTTGCCGCAGGCCGGATAAGTTTCGAGAGCCTCGAATTTGGCAAAGCCAAATTGAGGGGCACTTCCTCTTAAACTTGGTCCTACCCGCATTCTCCGGCAATCCGCCTCAGGACGTCCTCCGGCACCGGGCCGGTATGGATGCGGGTGCCCTCCGGCCTGTAAGGGTACAAGACCTGAAACATCTGCGACCGGGCCACCATGCTGGAGGAATGCAAGTAAATCTCCCGGGCAAACAACGATCTTCGTACCATTTCCTTGGCCAACTCCAGCCCGTTCATTTGGTCAAACCCCATATCATGGTCCAGGGACAGCAGCCCTACCTCTTCCAGCTCCAAAAGAAGCAGGCATTCCTCCCCCGTCCGGGCAAGCGTAAAGCCCTGGGGCCTGGGCCGGGCATCATCCATATACACATGGATCATGGCGAATCTCCTTCCATCATCAGCTGCTTAACCAAGGCCAGCTCCTGCCGGTGTGTGCCGTCGGCCCCGGACTCCGTTTCCAATACACCGGGGAGATCCATCCGGCCAAAATACGAAAAAAACCGCCGGAACTCCTCCGCCCCGATATGTCCGCCCCCGATAGGAGCATGCCTGTCCTTGCCCGAGCCGGAGGGATAGCGGGAGTCGTTCAGGTGAATCGCCTTCAGGCCGTCGAAATAACCCAGGGCTTCTCCCTTTGCTGTCCAGTCCCCCATATGTCCCGGTCTCCAGACCCCGCTGGCGAACAAATGGCACGTATCCAGACAAAACCCGATTTTGTCCGGATAATCGGACAGCCTGCGGATCTGGCACAGCTCCTCCAGGGTCGTACCCATATTGCCGCCTTCACCCGCCAGATTTTCCAGCAGGAATAATGTGTTTCCTTCCCACCGGGCCAAAACCTCATTTATACATTGTAGTATATTTTGGTAGTCTTGTAACGCGTTAATCTGCTTGCCCTTACCGAAGTGGACGATGATCCCAAGACTCCCGCAATCCTCGGCAATCTCCAGATCATTGTAGAGTGACCGTACAGTTAAATCCCGGAGCTCCCCGGGAGGCACCGCCAGATTGACCGGATACGGGGTATGGGCGATGGAGACAAGGCCATACTCCCGGCAAAACGCGGCACACGCGGCGGCATCCTTACGGTCCCAGCTTTTTAACGTCAAGCTGCGGGGGTTCTTGGGGAAATATTGATAGGACTGCGCTCCCAAGGCGACAGCAGTTTTGGCGGCTTGCAGGTAGCCGCGGCGGATACTGATATGGCAGCCGATCTTCAAGGCACCCTCCCCTCCCATTCTTTGTTAATGTTGGCATCCCGGACAGGAGAATGACTTCTTCGAGGCAAAATCCACCCGGGCAATGAGCGTTCCGCACCGGACACAGGGCTCGCCCTCCCGGTCATACACCCGGCACATCGGATCGAAACCTCCGGTCAGCGTATCGCCTTGAAATAACGGAACATCCATATACCCGCCGTGGGAGGCGGCTTCGGACAAGGTGGACCGCATGGCATGGAACAGCCGGACCAGCTCCTCCTCCGCGAGGCTCTCCAGCCTGCGCTGGGGCAGAATCCCCGCAGTGAAGCAGATTTCATCCGAATAGCAGTTCCCGATTCCCGACAGCACGGATTGGTCCACAAGGGCAGTTTTCAGATACCCCCGTTTTTTCCCTAGGAGACTACAGAAATTACTTTCCGTAAATGCCGGATCAAAGGGCTCCGGACCCAACTTCTGCAGCAGACGGGAAGCCTCCTCCTCCTGATACAGATGGAGATAGCCTAGCCGCAGTCCGATAAAGTAAAGACGATGCTCGCCAAAAGCCAGCTCCACCTGCACCGTCCGGTCCGGACGCTCCTCCGGTGTTCCCCATACCATTGCTCCGCCCAGCATCAGATGAAGCACCAGCACCCGGTTTTGCTCCATATGAAAAAGAAGATGCTTGGCCCGCCGGGAAATCCCCCGGACCCGCACCCCCAACACCGCCGCGGAAAACTCCTCCACGGGCACATTAATGGATTTCTCTCTTCCGATCTGCACACCGGTGACCATTTTCCCCGCAATTCTCGGAATCAACAGCTGGCGATAGGTTTCCATCTCAGGCAGCTCAGGCATGTTTAACCTCCGTGGGATGTTTTGCCAATATATTTCATTAGCATGCTCCACACAGCGGGCTTTATTCCTCCTGCCTGATTAGGCCTCCGCCTGTTCCTCACCGGCGTACCGGGTTTGCGGCCCCGACCGCTGCAGCTTCTTGCGCAGCCGCTCCGTCCGTTTTTTCAGCTCCTTGGCCATTTCTCCTGCTTTATCCGGCTTACCGGCCTTATCTGCGGCCCCCGCCAGCTCCAGAAGCTCCTCCTCCAAGGGGATCACCCCAGGCTTTCTTCGGGAAGCCTTGGCCCTTCCGGAGGCCCGCTTCGAGGCAGCCTGCAGCAGCCGGTGCTTTTCCTCTGCCCATAGAAGGGCTTCATCCGCATAAAGCAAAGCATCCTCGTAGCTTTTTTGGCGGTGCTCGCAATACATAGCCATCTCGATATAGGGAATAAGCGACGGTCCCAAAGAGGTTGGCGTTTCCTTGCCGATAGCGATGGCTTTGCACCACAGAGCAGATGCCTGCTCCCATTGCCCGCATTGTTTGTAATAAGCCGCCAGGGGTGTGGCCAGGTACTGGTAAGCAGCGCCTTTTTCTCCGCCCGACATCACACGAAGATACAGTTGGTCCATGTTCACCCCCGCCAGCTGGGAGCAGCCCATCCGGGAAAGCCACAGACCGTAGCGGAACTGCTCCTCCGGGACCCGGTTCAGAGCGTTGTAATCGCCCTTCAACGCCTTCGCAAACAGCACCGCCAGTCCGGCCAAGGAGAGAATATCCAAACCGTTATGGAGGAAAACTGGGGCGATGGAATCAGGCTTCTTTTCCGCCAGATACAGAAAGTACAGCGCCGGGGCCATCGAACCGGGCACATCGTCCTCCCTCACAAAATCCAGCTGCGTCTCCTCCACCTTCCCCAGCTTGCAGGAGGGCAGCGTATGCCGCCACAGGCTTCGGGACGCGTACAGGAAATCCAGATGGAAAGGCTCCGGGTCTGGCGACCGCATCCGGTGCATGACGAAGCGCGTTTGCAGCAGCGGCCAGTCGAAGGATTTGCCGTTATAGGAAACCATAAAGCGGAAACGCTCCAGCCTTTTTTTCAAGTAGCTGAGCATAGCCAGCTCCTCTGCCGGATTGCGGATGAACAGCTGCTCCACAATAAAGGTCCCGTTTTGCCAATAGCCAAGTCCCACCATAAAAGCCACATTGCCGGCGCCATGCCCCAATCCTGTTGTTTCCGTATCGAAGAAGACCATGTCCTCCGCAGAGACCGGCTGTCCTTCGGCATCCTTGGCGAACGCCCCTAACTCACCGGCACAGCCATACAAGTCGGCCAGCCTGCAGGAGCCATGCACATAGTCAGCGGAATAGTGGAGCTTGCGGCGGATAAAATCCCCCTCCTGCGTATGGACCAGCACCGCCTCCAGCCGGTCCCATTGGGCGCCTAAAGACTCCTCCCATTCCTCCTGCGGAGCTTCAACTGCCTCCACCATCTGGTTGGCCGCATCCGTTACCGTTTCTAACGGGCCCAAAGGCTCCTCCGCAAAAGCAGAAGGCTCCTCCAGCTGCTCCCCGTCCAAAACACGGCTTGCCTCTGTTTCCGTCTCGGAGGTTTGTCCCTGACTTGGGCTTTGACCCACATAACGCCGTAACCGGTCCTTCAATCCGCTCATAAGCCGCCTTCTTCCCCCTTCTCATGGGAATCCAAAAGCTGGCCCAGCAGCTCTCCCGCCAATTGTTTGCCCAATAACCCCACCTCTTCAATCGGCCCCACACAGGCCGGACAGCCGCTCATACAGCCACAACGCTGAATGGTGTCCCTCGCCTGGCGCAGGAGCTGTCCATGAACCTCGTACAGCCGCTCGCTTAGCCCGATACCCCCGGGATACCGGTCATACAGGAAGATGGTCGGTTGTTTGTTATGGATGGCTCTCACCTGGGGCACCACCCGTATGTCCGAGGGATCGCACATCAGATAAAGCGGCGCCAGCGAAACCAGAATATTCGCCACTCCCAGCAGCGCAAACTGCAGGTCATGGGCGTTTCTCCCCTTTAGAACATCCTCATCCACCGAAAACCAGTAGGAATTGGTATGCAGCTCCTCCTCCGGCAGATGAATAGGACCCGAGCCGATATTTTCATGAGTGCGGAGCTTGATTTTCTTAAAAATAGTGGCCTTGGCATTCACCGTAACCTCGCCGAATTGCCGGACCAGCCCCTCCGAACGCTCCTCCTTGTGGACCTGCAGCACCTTGAGCTGCACAGCCAGGTTGGCATCAGTGAAATAATCCACGCTGACCTCCCGGACATAGGCCTTCTTTTCCTCATAATCCAGCTTCTCCACCTGGTACTGGACACCCTCGTGAATATAGATGGCCTCCTCATGCAGCAGGGTCATGGCGCCGAACCGGTCCATCTCCCCGATTACCTTGCTCCCATAGGTCATATCAATGATGACCACATTCTCCTGTGCTGCAGAACGCAAGGAAATGTCATGGGCCGGGAAGGACTGCTCCATCCAGTACCACCGCCGGTCCACCTTGTGCAGAATCCGCTCCTCCACCAGGAATTCCAGAATATCCGCCAAGGCTTCCTCTCCGAAGAATTCCCCCTCCTCAAAAGGCAGCTCATATGCCGCACATTTAATGTGGTCAACTAAAATCACCAGATTATCCGGCGAGATCAAGGCCCGTTCAGGCGGTCTTTCGAAGAAATACTTTGGATTATCAATAATGTATTGATCCAGCGGATTGCTGCTGGCTACCAGCACGGTGACAGAGCTTTCCTGCCTGCGTCCCGCCCGCCCGGATTGCTGCCAGGTGCTGGCGATGGTGCCGGGATAACCGTTCATCACACAGGCCTGCAGCTGCCCAATGTCGATCCCCAGCTCCAGGGCATTAGTGCTGACCACCCCGCGGATTTCCCCGTTGCGTAAGCCCCGCTCGATCTCTCTGCGCTGCTTGGGAAGATAACCGCCCCGGTAGCCCCGGATGGACTTGGTTCCCAGCTCATGGGCCACCAGATCCTGTAGATAAGTCAGCAAAATCTCCACCCGCACCCGGCTTCTGGCAAAAACAATGGTTTGCACCCCATGCTTCAGAAGCGCCGCCGCCACCTTTTGGGTTTCCAGCACGCTGCTGCGCCGGATGCCAAGCTGCTGGTTGACCACGGGAGGATTGTAAAAAACAAAATGCTTCTCCCCTGCGGGCGCCCCATTATTGTCGATGAGAGCCATACTCTCCCCGATAAGCCGCTCCGCGTGATCCTTCGGGTTCTCGATGGTAGCCGAAGCACAGATAAACTGAGGTTGGGAGCCATAGAACCGGCAAATTCGCTTGAGACGCCGGATAACATTGGCCACATGGCTGCCGAACACTCCCCGGTAGGAATGGACCTCATCGATGACCACATATTTCAGGTTCTCGAAGAGCTTCACCCACTTGGTATGATGGGGCAAAATAGCGGAATGCAGCATATCCGGGTTGGTCACCACAATATGCCCCGCATTGCGGATGGCCGTACGGGCCGCCGGTGAGGTATCCCCGTCATAGGTGTGGGCCTTCAGGTCCACCTCCATGCTGTCCACCAGCTCCTTCAGCTCCGCCACCTGGTCCTGGGCCAGCGCCTTGGTGGGAAATAAATATAATGCCCGTGCACTATCGTCGGACAGAATCCGGTTCAGCACCGGGAGATTGTAGCAAAAGGTTTTGCCGGAGGCGGTAGGCGTAACAGCCACCACATGCTGACCGTCCAGAACAGCCTGGAAGGCATCCGCCTGGTGGCGGTACAGACCCAGGATGCCCCGTTCCTGCAGCGCCTGGCGCAGCTTCGGGTGAATCAATTCCGGAAACGGCGCATAGACCGCATCCCGGGGAGGAATCGTGCGCCAGTGGGTAATATTGCGGGCAATCTCCGGCGTCCGCCGCAATAATTCTATGGTTTCCTCAACGGATGAGGCTTTGCCTGTTAACGGATTCATTTCCCAAACACACCTTCCTATATAAACAACTGGGCAGATGCTTCCATTGTACAGAATATACGTTCGGTGGGCAATCGGTTTTGTCATTTTCCTGCACAGTCCTACGCCAAATAGGCTCTTCCGCATAGGCCTGGGCCTACAAAAGAGCCTTGAATCGCCGAACTCCGCTATTTCCGGACTGCAGCACTCAAGTAAACACGAATTGGTAAGAGGGCTGTCAGTTCCTGCGCTTGCCCGGGTAATAACGGTTATGAGTTGGAGCCTTGCCAGTTTGTAAATTGCAGAATCCGTTTCTGTCCGCCTCCGGCAACAGGAGGGTTATAGTTGATCACAATATGAGGTGAGCCGGGATTGGACTGCTGGTACTGGGAGGATGTATAGCTTCCGCCTATGCTGGCCCCTCCAAAATACAGATTATTATTAAAATATCTGTCTGATCGGAAGGTGAGATTTCCCAAACACCCTACCGTTTGTTTGACATTCATATTATTGACATGATCACCAAACTCAATATTGCCCAACGTCAGCATTGCCCCATTCGTAAGGGTTAATCCGCCGCTATTGATGACCCCGTTGAATTTGATGGTGCCGGAGCTGAGAACCGATCCTCCCACCACCATTTTGTCTGTGTTGCCGCTGACGGTTAACACCCCTTCACTGGCATTAGGGTTATTAATATAGATGGAGCCGTCTACAGTCAAAGCATAACCGTTGCTGTTAATGCCGTTGGAGATAATCAGCGCCTTCTTTGTGGAGATATCCTTATGAATCCAGGTGTTGTTAACCTTGGAAAATTCGATTTTCCCATCGGCAATAAGGGAGCCCATAATCTCTATCTTATCGTTGATCTGGCCGAAGGTAAGATCGGATTGGGAGTATATGGAGCCTCCGGTATAGATACGTTTAATCGTCCGGTTAAAGTCAATATAGCTTTTGGCGAAAATAGATCCGGATACATCCAGCCCGAAGTTATCATTGGTGGCACGTATGCTGCCGCCTGCGGCCAACTCACCCTTGATGGTGACAATATCGTTGCGCTTTTCAATCGTAATATCACCGGGGGTGATAATGCTGGCATTGATGGTGACGGAGCCGTTGACATCTCGAACTTTGATGTTATTGCCGCTGCACTCCAATATATCGGGGTATGCCTTACAAACCGCATTCACATTGGAATTGGCCTGCACATCTACCGCTTGCCCCACCGTCTGGTTTTTCATCAATGAAGCGAAGGTTTTGGTAAATTCCTCGCGGAAGTTAGGATACGGATGCAGGAAGCCGGTATTTTCCTTAAAAGATCCCTGCTGGTAGCCGTTGAGGTTATATTGGGAAACCACGTCCTTTCCGAACACTCCCGGGACAGAATCATTGCCTTGCTGTGCTAAATAATTCATGGTTAAAACTCGTTTGCGGTTCAGAATCCCGGAGCCGGTATCTCC
The DNA here is from genome assembly GCF_046098205.1 of Paenibacillus mesotrionivorans. Lineage (NCBI taxonomy): Bacteria > Bacillati > Bacillota > Bacilli > Caryophanales > Paenibacillaceae > Paenibacillus > Paenibacillus mesotrionivorans. Next base: position 77,374 of record NZ_JBJURJ010000001.1, read on the forward strand.
CTTAGATTTCAATTCAGGGCCGGCAACAGAAACCTCAAGCAGATCTGTGTTCATATAAGGAATTTTATTAACCTCATTAATTATCTCTCCAACCTGCAAGGGATTAAGCTCCATATCCTGCCCATAAAAAGCCTCCTCCATCACTCTCTTAACGATGGCCATGCCAGATTCGGCGGCGTATTGGGCTTGTTCGGTCCGTTCCCCTTTTTTGTTGTTCACATTGCCTTGGCTAAGGCTTAACAGCAAGGGGGCGGAAATGGCAGACAACAGAAAAACCAGAAACAAAACCAGCAACAGGGTATTCCCCTTTTCATTCTGCATACGGGACATTAGTCCTCTCATTTTTCCTTTCCTCCCTTACTATTTTCCTATACAATGAAGATATTCTAGGATACGGGCTGGTGCTTTTTACATGCTGAGAAGGTTGAATTCCCGCGGGCTGACCCTGATTGAAGTGCTTGCTTCCGCCGCCATTCTGGCGTTTGTTGTGCTTCTGTTCAGCCTCTTGTTCACACAAGGCTACCGCAATTCTAAAACAGAGGAAAACCGGGACCAATCGGTGGCTATTGCCCGGGGCGTCATGGAGCTCATCAAAACCAATCTTCCTTCTCCCACTGCCAGCGTTTCCTTCAATGGCACACCGATTAATTTGACCGCCATCCGCAATGCCAACGCCGCAACGGCCACTGCTGCTTCCTTCAACACCCAATATCCCGGCAGCACGGACGGCACCTATGCCATTGTAGTAACAGCAGATCCGGTACCAGAAAGCGTAACAGTAGAAAGCAAGGTTTTTCCCTTAAACCAATATTTCCGCAAGGTAAAGGTCCATGTTACGGAAACCATGTTCCAATCGGAATATACGCTGGAAAGCTACCTGGAGTATAACAAGGTGAACAAGGAATGATACCATTGAGAAGAGCCATTTTTCCCAATCAAAAAGGAGTTACCCTGATCGAGCTGCTTGTAGCCATCTCTATCGCCTCTATTATTGTCGGGGTTATCTCGGCAGCCATTTATTCCTCCATCACCGGCTTTAACCACCTGACCGAAAAACAATCCGTCCAGGAGCAAGCCCGGCTGGTCACTGAGCAGGTTGCCGCCACCGTCAGGAAAAAGGCTTTTAGCTCGATTAAGCTGATAGACAGCAATACGCTTGAATTCAAGAACTCAGACGCCGATTACACCAGCTTTAAATACGAAGGCAGCAAGATCATCATGACCACCCAAAACAACAGTAATCAGCAGGTGATGGAATTAGCTCGAGGTGTAACGGCCATGCCCTTTTCGGTCACAAAACCCGGGCAGGAGCATGAAATTAAAGTTAATCTGGTGTTCGGCGGCAAGGATATCGAGTCGTACACCTATAATTCCACTATATATACAAAAAACTGGTCCGAATAAGCTCCGGACCTTTTTTTGTTCCTAACTACTTCCCAACTTGCTTCACATCAAACTGAAGCCGGGCTTCCTCTGAGGTTTTGTCCTTCAAATCCTTATTCAGCACATCTGCATTGGTATAAAAGATGGTCCAGGCCAAGGAATAATCCCGCACATTCTTATCGGCCCAGCCACTGCGCACCATTTCAATGGCGGCCTGCATTTTATCCAAAGTGGCGGACATCTTCTCATCCTGCAGACTTGTTGCTACCTCTTCCAGATGCTCATATTCCCCGATTACACCCTTCATGCCATCCATGTCATCGGTCTTGAAATATTGAATCATTTTGCCCAGCAGCTGGTTATGCTCCAATGCGATATATTGATAAATCCCGCGGGTGGACGCCTGATACACATCCTCCTTGCGGTCCTTCAGGAAATCCAAATGCACCGTCCGGCTTTCATTATCCCAGCTGACCTCTGCATCGAGCATCTCCCCCACACTCCGCAGCGGTACATACACCGAACCGTCATAGATGATAGAGTCCTTGCTCAGCTCGGATTCCTGTCCGTTCAGTGCCACATGAATCCGTTCGAAGAACACCTCAATGGTACGGTACTGTCCGTTCGCCCAGGCTACTCCGCCGAATGTCATAACACCAATCGCAATGGTTAATAGCATAAGCTTTTTTTTCATGGTTATCTCTCCTACTCTCCAAAAACTGAAATCCATCCTTGTTGGCCTACTGCTGCTTATCCAACAGCTCATACAGCATCTGATCCGACCAGGTTGGGTCCGTGCGCTGGGTGCCCGGTGATACCTGCGGCCCCGGCGGCTCCTTCAGCTGATTCTGGTATGCAGCAGCGACAAAGCTGCGGACGGTGCATTTTAGCGCAAGCGGCATTGGCCCCTGTATAAACGCCGATGAAGGGCCGGGTGTGGCTTTGGGAGACGGTGAGGATGAGGTACTGGTCGGCATTGCGGAAGGTGAACCCGTAGCAGCAGACGCGGAGGTTTGGCTCAGGCTCCAGTCCACCACCTCCAACAACCGGCTTCCCTGCTGCAGCTGATGGAGAAAATCCATGGTTTGGCCGTAGGTTCCGCTTACCTCCACCTGAAAGGTCAAGGAAGCCAGCTCAGTGGCTACAGGCTGGGTCTGTCCGGCAGGTGCGGGAGTGCCCAGCGGTTGCACCGTGACACCAGAGGAAGGCTGGTTTTGCTGGATTTCGGCGGCCTTTGTAATCAGCGTTTCCAATTGTGCCTGCTTGTCGGTAACTTCTTTGAAGGTAACATAGCTGAGTTTCGTTCCTGCCTGTTCCGAAAAGCTCTGCATCAGATTCAGAATGGACGCAGTATTCTCCCGAAGCGGAACCTGCATCAGCAGAGCCTCCACATCTGCCTCCTGAATTTTGACAGGAACAGGCGCCTTGGTTAATTGCTCCACCCGCCGGTTGGCCGCCTCCAGCTCTTCTGCAGTCCGGCTGGCTTCCGTCAACTGGGGAACATATAACACGGAAATGCTGAAGATGATGAACAGCAATCCGAGAAGTCCTGCCAAGGCTAGCTGGATCTCAGGTCTTTTCAAAAAAGAAAAATCGAGCTGTTGAGGAACCTGGGCTATATTTTTGGTTTTTCGCTTGTTCCTCATTATTTCTTCTCCTTCGTTAAAGGCTTGCAGGTCAGCTCTAACACAACGTCATATAAAGTAAGCACTTTGGGAGCGGGTGTTGCGCCTGCCACTGCTAGGGCCGAAGGCTCCGCCACTTTGGCATTGGCGATTTGATCCAGCTTCTTCTGGGCATCCTCCACATCCTGTCTGGTAATCGGCCCGGAGGCGGAAGGGGTTGCTACAGGCTGGGGTGTCCGGCCCGGCAGTGTAATGCCGTTTATTTCCTTGCTGATCTTCTGGCTCATCATCCAATCCAGCTGGTTGAGTAGCTCATCCGCCTCAGTGGCATCGGCAGCGGAGGTAGAAGGCTTTTGAAACATATTCACATATTGCTCAAAGGTCATGGTTTGCGTTTTATCCGAGGAAGCCGATGCAGAAGGCGAAGCCTCCGTGGTGCCGGTGGAAACAATGGTTACGGCAACCGGGTAAGCCAGCTCCTTCTTCTGGACACTATTCACTGTCACATGGGCAAACAGCTCCAGCTGCTGCAAAAGCTGCATGTATTGGGCGGCATCCTTCAAATCCTTCATATCCAGATGCAGCTTGATTTTCCCCGTATTATCCGTTTCCATGGACAGAATCCGGGCCGCCGTAGGCAAGGAAGCGGTGATGCCCTGAAAAACAGGCTGCCAGTCACGGATTTCCCCTTTCAGCCCATCCACCTTGTCCTTCAAGGATTGATATTGGAGGGTTTGCTGGTCCACCACACGTTCCTTCATGAGAATGCCGGCTTGTGCCTGCTTTTCCTGGAGCAGCCGTTCATTCTTGCCCGAGGTATGGGAGGATTCGGCATAACCAATAACCAGAAGCGCGGAACTAAGCACACTGAATGCGATAATTCCGGTCAACAGCGGTTTGAGATATTGTTGGGTAAAGGGAAGCTTGGGAATCAGGTTTATGGCTTTCATCCTTGATTCCCCCTTAAGCCCAGTCCGATGGGAATTGCCAGACTGGTCACCCAGCTGTGGAGCTGGGGTTTCTCGGATTCCAGCCATCCGCTGTCCGGACTAATCACCTGCATCCCCAGGCGGTCCGACAGAAACTCCGACACTTGGGCAAGCTGCCGGATCTCCCCTGTCAGGACAACAGCTGCAAACTCCTGGGTCCGGTTATTCAGGGTATACCGGTAGAAGTTCATCAGGCGCTCCAATTCATGGGCCAATTCCACATGAGGCTCCTGCTGCTGCATACCGTTCAGTGAATCCTGGTCCTCTTGAAAACGGACAGGAACACTCCGGGTAATTTTCAGCTGGCCCTCATGAAAAATGCTCATATCGGCGGCGTCCATATTCAAATCCAAGGTCAAAATGGTTTGCTGCAGAAGCTCCGGCTCCGCCGCCTCCAGCAGTCTGTAGCTAGACAAGGCTTTGATTTCAATGCTTTTAGGACGTAAGCCGCTTTGCCTGACCACCGTAAGATATTCATCCACCAGCTCGGAGGGAGCCGCGATCAGCATCACATCAGCCTCATCCTGCTCTTCCTCTTCCTCCTCTTCCTCGAAAACAGGCTCGTCTCGGAGCAACGACTCCTGGGAAGCACCCATCTCCATCCAAGACTGTTGAGGATGCACGGGGTCCGGGTAGGTAACCTCCTGATCCTGTTTCAGGGGAACCGGAAGCGAAACGTCAGTAGTAAGGTTAATAAAATCAAAATAGGGGTTTTGAAACGGAAGATGAATGGTATTCTGAATTTCAAACTGGATAATCTTCCGCAGCTGTTTGTCGGGAACATTGGGCAGCTTAAGAAAACGTACCATAATGGAAGAGCTGGGGATGATCAGATGCACCCTGCGGGCGCGGAACTTATACAGTTGAATAGTTTGCTCCAGAATACGCCGCAATACCTCCGGCTTCTGGATTTTACCGTCCACCACCGTGCCCTGAGGTAATGGCTCCAAAGCACCTTCAGCCAGGACAGGCTTTTTATTGCCGGCACTCCGGATTTCCGCAAGTTTAATATAGCTATCGGTGATTTCCAGTCCCAAGCTGGCAACACTTGGCCGTACCCATTGAAGTATTTTTGTGAAAGTAGCCATATGGGATGGAGTCACTCCTTGTTTTCGGCGTCAGGTTAATAAGTTCAGGTAAGCTTGCACAAGCAACTCTCCCCATAAGTAGGCGACACAAGCGCCAATGGCCAAAAAAGGCCCGAAGGGGATAGGCTGGTCGTTCTTCATAACTCCGGTCAACAGCAGGATCAGGATAATGATTAATCCAATCACACTGCCCAAAAAAATCGTCAATAACACACCTTTCATGCCTATGTATATCCCTAACATGGCCAAGAGCTTAATATCTCCGCCGCCCATGGCTTCCTTCTTGAGCAGCCATTCTCCAAGCACCGCTGCCAGATACAGCAGCCCGCCGCCCAGAAAAAAACCGCCCACATAGTCCCACCAAGGGGCATCGTGGATAAAAATCCGCAGGACAATCCCTGCCGCTATGCCAAACACAATAATCTTGTCCGGGATCAAATAAAGACGTAAATCCGTCTGCGAAATGGCGATCAGCAGCGAAACCAGGAGCAACCCCACGATCAGCTCCGGTACAGGGCCAAGCGTAACGGCCAGCAAGATGTAGATAACGGAGGTCAAAACCTCCCACAACGGATATTGAATGGAGAAAGCTTCTCCACAGTAACGGCATTTGCCTCCCGAGCGGAACCAGCTCCACACGGGAATCAAATCCGGCACCGCCAGCCGGTGTCCGCAGCTATCGCAATGGGACGGCGGCGTAACAAGGGACTGGCCCTGGGGAATCCGGGCAGCCACCACATTCAGGAAGCTGCCAACGAATAACCCCAGGATACCCATCACCGTGTAAAAATAGGGAGGCGACGCCTCAAATGCTTGAATGATAAGCATGGGGGCACCTCAGTTTAAGAAACTATTAGTCTGCTATGGTTACTTTATAAGCTCCAGGGCTAGGGCTGGCGTTGTATTCTATTTTGAAACTCTTTCCTGACTGATTAGGTGACGGAGTAGCTGACAAATATCCTTTTGCAACTAAATCACCAATTCCAATTGTAGCTGCTGGGCTAGGGTTAGTTTCCAGAACATATCTTTGCACTGCGTCAGATATTATTCTCTTTGAAGCCTCGTCTGTATTATCTTTCGCCTTGCTGAAACTCCCCGTCACCGCAGCACCAGCAACCCCGGCAATGATCCCCAGAATAACTACAACCGCCATCAATTCAATCAACGTAACGCCCTTTTGGTTCTTGCCCAACCGCTTCATGAATAATTTCTTTAGCATGTAAGCTCCTCCTTATAATTTTGAATGAGACCATCTATATGTAGAAAAAAGCATAGATGACAAGTTCATTCCTGGCTCCGCCTACTTCAAGTTGCTGATCAACGTAAAGGACGGCAGCATAACAGCCAACACGATGGTACCCACGATGAGCGCCAGGATCACGATCATAATCGGCTCCAGCATGGCTTTTAGCCGGTCCGACATCTGGTCCACATCCGCCTCATAAAAGTCCGCCACCTTGTCCAGCATGGAATCCAGCGCACCGGACTTTTCCCCCACCGCCATCATGTGCACCACCATGGGCGGGAACAGCCATGACTTGCGGAAGGGATCGGCAATGGAGCTGCCCCCCTGAACCGCCTCTCTAGCGCTCAGAATCACCTTGCCGATCACCGTGTTGCCTACTACGGAGGAAACAATGCTCAGCATCTGCAGCATAGGCACCCCGGCGGCGAACAAGGAGCAGAAGGTCCGGCTGAAACGAGACAAGGCTTGTTTGTGCAGCAGCTTGCCGAATACAGGGATTTTCAGTTTTGCATAATCGAGGGCATACCGCCCCTTCTCATTCCGCTTCATGGCAAGGATAGCAAGAAAAGGTAGGGATAGCAGCGCGGCTGCCAGATACCAATATTCCCGGACCCAATCTGAAATTCCAATCACAATTCGGGTCGGCAGCGGTAACGTTAAATCCATCGCCTCAAAATTCGCCACCAGCTGAGGCACAACGAACACCATCAGGATGGTCACCACGATGACCGTAAAAATGGCCATTATGATGGGATACACCATGGCGGACTTAATCTTTTCCCGGGTGTAATGCTCCTTCTCGTAAAACACCGCCAGCCGGAACAGCATATCGTCCAAATTACCGCTGGCCTCCCCCGCCTTTACCATATTAACGAATACGGTATTGAATACGGTAGGATAACGGGTAATCGCCTGGGAAAACTGGTTGCCCCGCTGCATATCATCGGCCACATTGGCCAATATGGCGCGGAACTCCTTACTTTCCGTTTGTTCGGACAAGGTCCGCACCGCATCCACAATGTTAATACCCACCTTGTACAAGCTGGACAGCTGCCTGCAAAAAATGGTGAAATGCTGGGGCTTGATCCGTGGTCCTGAGCCCAGCCGGATTTCCTTGTGGAGAATGCTTTGGCTCATGTCTTCCAGCTTGGTAATACGCAAGCCTTGAGCCCTTAACAGGGTTATGGCTGCATTGTTATGCTGGGCTTCAATCATCCCTCTGGTTTGTTTGCCGGAGCGTTCAATGGCGGTATAGCGAAATCTGGGCATTTGTTCACCTACAAATTCAGCTCACTGAAGCCAAACAGCGCTTCTTTGGCTGCTTCCGTTGTAATGATGCGCCTCTGAATCAACTCACGCAGGGCATTATCCATAGTCTGCATGCCTTGAGCCTTGCCGGTTTGCATCATGGACCGCACCTGGTGCACCTTTTCAGAACGGATCAGATTGGCTACTGCCGGAGTATTCACCAGAACCTCCATGGCGGCTACCCGTCCACTCCCGTCTGCTGTAGGCAGCAAGCGCTGGGCAATGATGCCCAAAAGCACCGAAGCAAGCTGGATACGGATCTGCTGCTGAGAGCCTGTCGGGAATACATCAATAATCCGATCGATGGTTTGCGGAGCATCCGCTGTATGCAGTGTTCCGAAGACCAGATGACCGGTTTCCGCAGCGGTAATGGCGGTGCTGATGGTTTCCAGGTCCCGCATTTCCCCCACCAGAATCACATCCGGGTCCTGGCGCAGAGCAGCGCGCAACCCTCTGGCGAAGGACTCCGTATCACTCCCCACCTCACGCTGGTTCACGATGCTTTTTTTATGGGGATGAAGAAATTCGATAGGGTCCTCCAGGGTGATGATATGCTCCTGCCTGTAGGCATTGATATCATCAATCAGGGCGGCGAGAGTAGTGGATTTACCGCTGCCTGTAGGTCCTGTAACTAGCACCAGACCTTGAGGCTTACGGGCCAGTTCTACTGCAATACCGGGGAGCCCCAGCTCCTCCACGGACGGAATCCGGGTAGGAATAAGGCGGATGGTCAGCCCTGCATACCCTTTTTGACGGTAAAGATTGATTCTAAACCGGGAAACACCCGGAATCTCGTAGGATAAATCCAGATCCCCCTGCTCCAAAAACTCCTCGTACTGCTCTCCTGTTAATAGCTCACGAGCCATAGCCAGGGTATCCTCGGGCCTGAGAACCCGGTCATCTGCGGACTGCAGCTCACCGTGAATCCGGAAGGCAACAGGCGCATTTACTGTAATATGTAGGTCTGACGCGTTGCGCTGGTATGCCAGCTTCATATAATCGACAATTGCCACATTTATGCCCTCCGAAACTATTATACCGAAGCCGGATTCAGACAATATTAAGAGATAGTCAAGCCCATTTTAATTTTTGTGAAAATGTCGGTTAATGTAATCCGGCTACCCGGTAAACCTCTGCAATTGTGGTTAAACCGGAGGCCGCCTTCTGTAACCCATCCTCAATCATCGGGATCATCCCCGCCTTTGCCGCCAAAGCAGCGTATTCCGTATCCGAACCCTTCCGCAGAATTAAGGTGCGAAGCTCGTCATTCACCGGCAGTACCTCATGGATAGCCAGTCTGCCCCGGTACCCGCTTCGTCCGCATTCTCCGCAGCCCTGCCCTCTTTTAAGGGTGGCATGGGGAATCCGGAACTCCTCCAGAACCGCCCGTTCCTCCTGGGTCGGTTCTACCTCTACAGCACATGCCGGGCATACCCGCCGGACCAGCCGTTGGGCAACTACGGTATTTAAGGAGGAGGATAAAAGAAACGGTTCAATGCCCATATCGATCAGACGGGTAATGGAGTTCACCGCGCTGTTGCTGTGCAAGGTGCTAAGTACCAAGTGGCCTGTCATGGCTCCCCGAACAGCTATTTCTGCTGTTTCCGAGTCCCGGATTTCCCCGACCATCACGATGTTGGGGTCCTGACGTAAAATGGAACGCAACCCTCTGGCAAAGGTCAGCCCGGATACGGGGTTCACCGCTACCTGATTGATCCCGTTTAATTGGTACTCCACCGGATCTTCGATGGTAATAATATTCACCTCATCACTGCTGAGGCGGGACAGGGTGGAATATAAGGTGGTGGTTTTGCCGCTGCCTGTAGGCCCGGAAATGAAGATAATGCCGTAAGGCTTGCCGATTCCCTTCAGAAGCCGGGACATATTGGCTTGGGTGAAGCCCAGCCTGTCCAGATCCGTCAAAGCATTGCTCAGGTCGAGAATCCGCAGCACAACCTTCTCGCCGTGAATGGTGGGCAATGTGGAAACCCGGATATCCACCTTGCGGAAATCCACCTCCATCTCCACCCGCCCGTCCTGGGGCAGGCGGCGCTCCGCCACGTTCAGGCTGGACATCACCTTGATGCGGGCCACAATCACATTTTGCATGTGGGGAGGCAATATCCGTTCCGTTCTCATCATACCGTCCACTCTGTACCGGATACGCAGACCGTCCTCTTGGGGGTCGATATGGATATCCGATGCACCTGTCTGAACAGCTTGGTAAATCAGCTGGTTCACCGTCTTGACCACCGGGGAATCGGCGTCCATATTCTGTTGAATCTTGTCTTCGCCTTCCCATTGGTCGAGGTTCTGCATGATCTGGTCGACGGTTTCCTGCAGCCCGTAATATCTCCGGATAGCCCGGAACAGCTCGTCCTTGGATGCAATCACAGGCTCAATACGGAAGCCGGTGGTCATCCGCAGCTCATCTATGGCGTAATAATCCAGCGGGTCGGCCATGGCCACAATCAGCTTGTTGCCTTCGGTCCGTAAGGGTAGCACCTGATGCTGCTCCGCAATCCGCTGGGGAATAATATTAATAATCTTAGTTTCGATCTTTTGTTTGTAAAGCTGGACATGAGGGATTCCCAACTGGACTTCAAGAACTTCGATCAGCTGCTGCTCTGTAATATAATTCCGGGAAATGAGCACATCACCAAGACGCATTTTCAGCTCTTTTTGCTCCTTCAACGCATTGAGCAGCTGCTCGTCCGTAATCAATCCCGATTCCAGGAGCAAGTCGCCGATTCTTTTGCGCAGCGCCACCCGATCCCTCCATTCGCATTATAGGAGTCTGTCCGACGTTTAATTTGAGTGAAAAAATATTACTTTGTTTCATTCCTTACCGGAAAGGAGTGCCTTGGATGCTCAAACACGTTTTGTCGGCCTTGATGGAATGGAACTCATAAGGGTTCAAAGCCGCCAAAAAACTCGCCCTCAAGTCACTCCTTCCCTCCCAGTCATTTCATAAATATTTTTTCACTCTTTTGTTTTTCGGACAGACTCCTAGGGTTTCATGTAGGCCCTAGTCAAATTGTCCTAAAAAATAAGGAGTAATGATCTATGTCTATTTAACCATCCCGCTGTCTTTTGCGTCAATATCATTTCTCACAGTATTTGGAATTTAGATGTGCTGATTCCGACATTTTTTCAAAATATCGCTGCCGGATGACAAGATGCTTCAAGATTAACCGGTCAGCCTGCCGCGGCAGGCCAAAGCCTGCGTTTTACCGCTACACATATTTTTCCAACGCCCACAACTCTATTAATTGACGCACAAAAAGCCCTCCCGGATTGCCGGGAAGGCCCACAAATTCACGCGAAAGCTTACGCTCTGCTTACAACAGCTTCAGCGGCAGCATTGCTCAGAAGCTCCACCTTGGCTCCCAGGGTGCGGAACATGCTGATGACATCCGCATAGCCCCGTTCAATATGCTCAACGCCGGAGATGAAGGTTTTCCCTTCGGCTCCCAGACCTGCCAGAATCAGACATGTGCCGGCACGGACATCCGTGGCATGGACATGACTGCCTGTTAAGGGCTGCCCGCCCTTAATAAATGCGCTGCCGGAGCGCACCTCAATCTGCGCCCCCATCCTGCGCAGCTGGGGCACATGACTGAAGCGTTCGGGGTAGATTTTATCCGATACGATGCTTCTTCCTTGGGCAAATAAGAGCAAGGCGGTTAACGGCTGCTGCAAATCGGTGGCAAACAAAGGGTACATGCCGGTCCGCATGCGGGTAGCCTTCAAAAGTCCTCCACCGTATGCGGTAATGCTGGAATCACGCACCTCCAGCTCCAGACCGACTTCCTTCAGCTTCGCCAGGCATGAGCCAAGATGCTCGGGAATAATATCCTCGACGGTAACGGAGCCCCCATTAATCCCGGCGGCCATCAGGAATGCTCCGGCAATCAGCCGATCCGGGATGACGGAATAGGTGCAGCCGGAGAGCTCCCGAACACCCTCAATGCGGATACAATCCGTGCCTGCACCTACAATTCTGGCACCCATACGGTTCAGCATATTGGCGGTATCCACCACCTCCGGGTCCCGCGCTGCATTATGAAGCTCCGTTCTGCCTTCGGCCAGCACAGCAGCCAGCATCGCATTGATGGTGGCGCCGGACGTGATGGTATCGAAGAAAATGGAGGCTCCTTTCAGTCTGGTTGCCCGGACAACATAATGATCCTCGTTCAATTCGATGGTGGCCCCAAGGGCCTTCAAGGCTTTGAGATGCTGGTCAATCGGACGGGATACAAAGTTATCCCCGCCGGGATACCCGATGGTGACCTTCCCCGTTTTTGCCAGCAATGCGCCGATAAAATAATAGGAAGCCCGATAGGCCGAGGTCCCCTTCCGGTCCAGATCAGAGTGACGCATACCGCTTGCATCTATAAAAATATCGCCGTTCTCCCGGCTTTCCATACGGATGCCGATGGAGGCTGTTATGCTCTTGATCACTTGCATATCCAAAAGGTAAGGGATTCCTTGCAGAACAACAGGTTCGCCGGACATGCAGGCGGCTGCCAGCAAGGCCAAGGAGCTGTTCTTGGATCCCTGAATATGTACGGAACCGGACAACGGGCCGGAGGATTCTACTTGTAACCATTTCATGTGTATGTTAACTCCTGCTCCAGAATAGGCCATTATATGTTTTCACATATTTATTTATAACTTTTCACAAGGGCTTCGTCAATGAGCAATAAGCCTATTTTCATGAAAAAGCTGAGAAAAACTCCTGCCGCTTCCGCTCAGTGCTGGTTTCGGTGCCAATCACCCTACTCCATCGTGATCCGGTAAGGGATCCGGTAGGACCAGAAATCCTCGGCTACAAATGCATTCGCGAAAATTTCCCGGGCCTCCTGCTGCAGCATTTCCGTTTCCTCTTCCCCATAGCGGGAACTGATATGCGTCATGATCAGCACCTGCGCGCCGGCTTGAAGTGCGGTTTGGGCAGCATCCTCCGTAGTGGAGTGATGGAACCGCGAGGCCATGTCCGCCTTGGACCGGTCGAAGGTGGCCTCATGAACCAGCACATCGGCATTTCTCGCCAATTCGACGGCTGAATCCGTTTTGAGGGTATCCCCCAAAACCGTCACAATCCGGCCTGGTACGGCAGGACCCACCACGTCCGCGCTGTTTATGACACGGCCATCCTCCAGTGTAACGGACTTACCCTGCTTCAAGGCTCCATACAGCGGCCCGAAGGGGACACCCAGCTCCTTCAGCTTGGCGGCGTCCAGCTTGCCTTCCTTATCCTTTTCCACAATCCGGTAGCCGAAGCTTTCAATCCGGTGGTTCAAGCGTCTGGCCTCCACCCGGAACATCTCGTCCTCAGCGATAATCCCTTCTTCCACAATCTCCACGATATCCAGCTCATAGGACAGCTTGGCTTGGCTTAAGGTCAGCACGGTTTCCGTAAATTGCCGGAGCCCTACAGGCCCGTACAGGGTAAGTGTTCCTTCCCCTCCCTGATACGAGCGGCTGGTCAGGATACCCGGCAGCCCATATAAATGGTCACCATGGAGATGGGTGATGAAGATTCTGTCCGTCCGCCCGAGCCGGATCGGGGATTGCAGAATTTGCTGCTGGGTGCCCTCCCCGCAATCGAACAGCCAGAACCCGCCGGTTTCATCCAGCAGGTTCAGCGCGATGGAGGTCACATTGCGGCGCCGCGAGGGCATTCCTGCCCCGGTGCCCAAAAAAACCAATTCCATACCCCACAGCTCCGTTCTCGTTTCCTTTTTAAAAGCAGACTAGGGTGTGTTTGCAAACACGGCCTAACGCTGCACTTTTTCTACGTTGAAATATTGCGCCTGGGGATGGGAGAACACCATAGCCGTTACGGATGCCTCGGGGTCCATCATACAGCCCTCCGTAAGCTCCACTCCGATGTCCTCCGGCTTCATCAGCCGGAACAGCTGCTCCTGGTCCTCCAGGTTGGGGCAGGCGGGATAGCCGAAGGATACCCGGATGCCCTGGTAACGGGCGCCGAAGCGCTGCTTCATGGTCATATCAGCCGGATCGGGGTACCCCCACACATCCCGCATCATTTGGTGAATGCGCTCGGCGAAAGCCTCCGCCAGCTCCAGCGCCGTAGCTTGCAAGGCGTGGGAGCGCAGATAATCCCCGCTTCCTTTCCATTCCTCGGCCAGCTCCCGGACTCCCCGTCCGGTGGTGACCGTCAGGAAACCCACCGTATCCATCACGCCACTTTCCACCGGCTTGAGGTAATCGGCCAGACACAGGTAAGGCTCCACTTCCTGTCTGGGAAATTGGAAGGTTTCCAATATTTTCCCCGTATCCGCAGGATCATATACCAGGATGGTATCGCCGTCCGATTGCGCCGGGAAAAACCGGTACATCCCCTGGGCCCGGATAATGCCGTTTTTGACCGCCTCCTGCAGGATGCCGTCTACTACAGCTTTAATCTCCAGCGCCTTGGGCTCTCCGTTCTTAAGAGCTTCCTCCACAGAGCCGCGGATACCCAAATGCCGGCCCAGCAGCATTTCGAAGTTGATATACGGCAGCAGATGGGAGATGGGATAATCCCGCAGCACATGCCGTTCCAGATCAGGCGGGAGATAAACGGGAAGCTCCCGGTTAATGGTGGTGTTCCGTACACGTACGGCTTGAGGCAGCTCCTGCTCAATTTTGCCCGCCTCCGCCAATTGGGCTTCCTTCGCTTTGCGCAGCTCCTCCGCCAGAATGGCGCGTTCAGCCGAGTCACTAAGCTTGTTGGCCAGGTCCAGTCCGTCCATGGCATCCTTGGCGTACAATACCATTCCGTCATATTCCGGAGCAATCCGGTTTTTGGTAAATTTCCGGGTCAGAGCGGCGCCCCCTACCATAATCGGCACATCGATTCCCGCGTTGCGCAAATCCTGGGCTGTGGTCACCATCTGCTGAGCGGATTTCACCAGCAAGCCGGAGAGTCCGATCACATCAGGCTTTTCCTTCCGGTACGCTTCAATCAGCTGCTCCGGCGGCACCTTGATGCCCAGATTCACAATCTGGTAGCCGTTGTTGGAGAGGATGATTTCCACCAGATTCTTGCCAATGTCATGCACGTCACCCTTAACGGTGGCCAGAATAATCTTGCCCTTGACAGCAGATTCGTTCTTTTCCATAAATGGCTCCAGATACGTAACAGAGGCCTTCATCACCTCTGCACTCTGCAGCACCTCGGCAACGATCAGTTCATTGTTATTGAACAGCCGGCCAACTTCCTCCATCCCCGCCATCAAGGGGCCGTTAATAATTTCGAGGGGGCTGTAGGTACCCATAGCAATTTCCAAATCGGGCAGCAGCCCTTCCTTGGTGCCTTCCACCACGTAAGCAGCCAGACGCTCCTCCAACGTCATATTGGAGGATTTGACGGTTTTCTCCACTTTTTTCTCGCGGAAATAAGCCACGAAGGCTGCCAACGTTTCATCGTTGGTGTTGAAGATCAAGTCCTCCGTCAGCTTCCGTTCCTCCTCGGGGATGGACGGGTAACGCTGCAGCCGCTGGGTGTTCACGATGGCGAAATCCAGGCCTGCTTTGGTACAGTGATAAAGATAAACGGAGTTCAACACCTCACGGCCGGCAGGAGGAAGGGCGAAGGAAACATTGCTGACGCCCATGATGGTCTTGGTCTCCGGAAAGGCTGCTTTGATTTTGCGTACCGTCTCAATGGTTTCGCTGGCAGACCCCAGGTATTGGGAGTCTCCGGTTCCCACAGGGAACACCATCGGATCGAAAATAATATCCTCCGCGGCGATGCCGTATTTTTGCGTCAACAGCTCATATCCTCGTTTGGCCACCTGGAACCGCTTATCGCTGGATACAGCCTGCCCGTCCTCATCAATACACATAAACACAAGCGCAGCCCCGTACCGGTGGACCAAAGGAACGATGTTCTCAATACGCTCCTCCCCCTCCTCCAGGTTGACGGAGTTGATGATGGCTTTGCCTTGGGTATACTTCAGGGCGATCTCTACCGCCGCGGCATTGGTGGTATCAATGACTACTGGCGCCTTTACCTTCTTGACCAGCTCCTGCATAAAAAGCTCCACATCCGCCACTTCATCCCGCTCGGCATCCTGAAGACTGACATCCACGACATGGGCTCCGCCCTTCACCTGGGCCCGGGCAATTTCCGCCGCTTCCTCAAACTTGCCCTCGGCGATCAGCCGCTTAAACTTGGGGGACCCCAGCACATTGGTCCGCTCTCCCACCATGTACGGCCGGTTCTCGGATTCAATATACACGGTGTCGATACCCGATACCGCGGAAGGATGGGAGCCCTCTTGGGCACGGGGAGCATAACGGGCCAATAACTCCGCCATCGCTTTGATATGTGCGGGAGTTGTGCCGCAGCAGCCGCCGGCGATATTGATCCACCCTTGCTCGGCAAAACCGGCCATCTTCTTGGCCAGTGTATCCGGGGTTTCATGGTATTGACCATTTTCGTCAGGAAGCCCTGCGTTGGGATAGCAGCTTACGGAGCAGGAGGCGATTTGTGACAAGGTCCGGATGTGATCCCGCATGAATTCTGGGCCTGTGGCACAGTTCAAACCGACGGAAACCGGCTTCAGATGCTCCAGCGAAATATAAAAGGACTCGATGGACTGACCGGCCAATGTGGTTCCCATGGGCTCAATGGTTCCGGAAATCATGATGGGCAGGGTTAACCCCAAATCCTCCATTGCCCGGCGGACGCCGATGCTTCCTGCTTTGACATTCAATGTGTCCTGGGAGGTTTCCAGCAGGAGTGCATCCACGCCGCCTTCAATCAAGGCCAGTGCCTGCTCGTAGTAGCTGTCCGTTAACTGGTCGAAGGTAACGCCTCCGGTAACCGACAGGGTTTTGGTGGTGGGGCCTAAAGCACCCGCCACATACCGGGGCTGCTCTGCCGTTGTATATTTCTTGGCGGATTGTACAGCAAGCCTTGCCGCTTCCAGATTCAGCTCCCGCGCCCTGGCCTCCAGACCATATTCAGCCAGAACCACGGAGGTGGAGCCGAAGCTGTTGGTTTCAATGATATCCGCCCCTGCCTCAAAATAAGCGTCATGGATTTTCGAGATCACATCCGGTCGGGTGACGCATAAATACTCGTTGCACCCCTCCAGATCCTCTCCCCCAAAATCCGCAGCAGTCAGATCCTCCTGTTGAATCATCGTGCCCATGGCGCCGTCCAAAATCATAATTTTTTTCTTTAACTGTGCTTCAAGCGTTGGTTTCATAATCAAGAGTCATCCCTTTCTCTGCTGCGAAGCCCGGGTTCATCCGGAACCGCCCTTATAAACGGAAATATGTGGTCAAAAACGCCAGACTCCCCAGGGGCGGCCGGCGTTTTAGAATTAAGCTTATTTAAGAAGAGAGTCAATAAGAACAATTAATTCTTCCAAATCGGCAACCTCATGGGTAGGCACAATCTCATCGGTGCGGGTAATGCCGTGACGGTTAATCCACACATTCGGCATACCCACCCGTCCGGAGCCCAGAATATCGGTAGTCAGCTTATCGCCAACCATCAGCCCTTCCGTTGGTTCAATGCCCAAAAGCTCTGCCGCATGCCGGAAGATGGATTCCGCCGGTTTGCCCTCCCCGAATACCCCGGAGATAACAATATGGTCAAAATAGCTCTCCAGGTTGGCAATACCTGCGATTTTCTCCCGTTGGAGATCAGGTGCGCCATTGGTCAGCAGTAGCAGCTTTACTCTTCCCTTCAAGCCGTCCAAAAGCCGGAAGGTTTCTTCGTATACCAAAGGCCGTTTTCTGCGCTCTACTGGGAAGCGCTCTGCCAGATCCTTGCCCAATGCGGGATCGTCGATACCGATTCCAAATAGGCCCTTCGTCCAGGCTTCAATCCGGTAGGCGGGAGATTGCTGCTCCAGCTTGCGGAACATTTCATGCTCTCCTTCAGAGAAATGCGCCCAGAAGGCTTCAAACGGATTGATGCCGATCATCTTGGTGAAGGGGAAGGTCTCGTAGCTTTCATACAAGGCGCGGGCTTCCTGCCGGACAGAGGCCTCCAGCTCCGAAGCCTGGATAGCCGGATATTTCTCTGCGGCAGCCATACAGGTTGCGTGAAACGCTTCGTTCACACTGCGGTCATCCCACAGCAGGGTATCATCCAAATCGAACAAAACAGCTTTTAAGGCCAATGTCTCTCTTCCTTCCGCTAAAGGTTACTTGGTTTCATCCTTGAAGGGAACTCTCTCCCGGATGGCAAACTCACGCAGCTTGGCGTTCAATTCGTCCATGGGGAAGCGGTGCTGAAGCTTGGTGTAGATATATTTTTTCTTGACGTTCTTCTGTTGGATGATGATATGGCCGTTGTTCATGGTCAGCTCTTCAATGCTTTCGGAACCGATACGCTTATCCCCGCCAAAACGGCGGACGGTAATGTAGCTTTTGCCGATCCCGATAACCGGTCTGCGGACCAGGTAAATCAGTACACCCAGAAGGACATAGCTGATTCCGGTGAACCAGTATATTCCATTCATTGCAACACCGTTCACAGCCGAGGTAATGAGATAGAACAAGCCGAATACAGCCAACAGGCTGGCAAACATCCAACTGCGTCCTTTAATAATCACATCGGCATCCTTCTTACGGTTGCTTTCTTCAATTGTGGCTATCCCGCTCTTTTTGCGGCTGCGGTTTACTGTCTTCTGATTCTTAATGACCATACGTTCCCATTTACGCGACACGTTGACGACCCCTTCTATTAGTAGAGATGTTATGCCTTACCGTTGGTTTCTTCATCGCCCGTATATTTGACATACTGCAGTTGATCCCTCATGGACGCTTTGAAGGAATCAATATATTTGCGGCGAAGCTCATTGCGTTCTTCTAATTCTGCATCCGTTAGTCCTGAGGTTTTGGCCTTGCGAGCCAATTCATTAATCCTCTGGATGAGTTCTTCCATGTTTTGCTCCTCCTGTTGACCATCTGTTTAAATCGTTGCCCGAATTCCTTCGATACAAGCTTATTTAACTTTGCCATTCCACTCGTGGATTGTCAAGAGTCAGGCAAAAAACACAAAGAAACCTTCCCCGGGAGGTGGGAATAACCCCCAACCTCCTTCCGGGAAGGCTAATGTAACACTGTGTATGTAACGTTGATTTTCTTTATGGAAGAACAAGAATTTGGCCTGCCCGGATATCCGAGTTTTTAAGGTTGTTCGTTTTCTTAATTTTGTTGATATACGAACGTACGCTCTCTCCCTCCGGCAGATGGGATGCCGCGATCCCCCACAAGGTATCTCCCGGACATACATCTACTGTATAGACGGTTTTAGAGGGCTGCTTAAAGGCAACGGTGTGAACGGTAAGGGAAGCCGCTGTAGAGGATCTGTAGCCTTGTGAGAGAGCAGGCTCCCCCTCCGCTTCATTCCCCGCATAAGCATGCAATATGGCAACAGACAACACGGACACTATAATCCCGGCCATCATAATCAATCGTCTCATCAACCGATTCGGACTCATCTTCATCACTCATCACTCCCAAACATTTGTTCTGGAATCAGAATATCACGAACAAATGTTTGTGTCAACGAAAAACAAACAAATGTTCGTAAATTATCTATTCGAACTTATGTTTGTGCGAACTCCGGTTCTGTGTTATAATTTTAATAATTATTTCCATACTGGAGTGATCAGAATGAGCAGGATTTCCAATCGGCAGCAAGCGATCCTCGAATTTATCAAGAATGAAGTCCGCGATAAAGGCTATCCCCCCTCCGTACGTGAGATTGGAGAAGCCGTTGGATTGGCATCCAGCTCTACTGTGCACGGACATCTCGAACGGCTGGAGAAGAAGGGCATGATCCGCCGCGACCCGACCAAACCCCGGGCCATTGAGATACTGGGGAGTGAAGATGAAGGTTTGGAGATGTTCTCCCACTCCATCAAGCAGGTTCCGCTGGTGGGCAAGGTCACAGCCGGCGTTCCCATTACGGCTACAGAGAATATCGAAGGCTACTTCCCGCTACCTGCACATATGGTGCATGACGACCAGGTGTTTATGCTGAGCGTTATGGGCGAAAGCATGATCGATGCCGGCATCCGCGACGGGGATTTTGTAATCGTCAGGCAGCAGGCCAATGCCCATAACGGGGAAATTGTCGTAGCGATGACCGAAGAGGATGAAGCTACCGTCAAGCGCTTCTATAAGGAGAAGGATCATATCCGGCTGCAGCCGGAGAACCCCACCATGGAGCCGATCCGCTTGAAGAATGTTACCATATTAGGCAAGGTGATCGGACTCTTCCGGGATATTCATTAATCCGAACCCAACGCAGCACAGCCGGCATTCCTGATGGAATTGCCGGCTTTTTCGTCTGCATGGACAGCCCCTGCTTTATGAAAGCTGAAAAACTCCCCAAAGACCGAAAAATATGATCATCGCGCCGGAAATCCGGTACATCACCCTTTTCATCCCCCGGTCCAGCTTGGTCCGCAGCCACCCGGCGAAGAAGCTCAGAAAGCACCACCACAAACCGGAGCCCAGACCAACACCAAGCACATAATCCAGCCCCCAACCGCTGCCTAGATCTGAATGGATAGCTGCATAGGCGCCTGCGTAGGCAATCCACGTTCCCGGGTTGGCCAATGTCAGCAGCAGTATGGACAGGGCTCCCTCCCCTTTCAGATCCTTCTCCTCTCCTGCCAAATCAGCAGCAGCTTTCCAAGTACGTAAGCCGATACCCACCAAATACATCCCGCCTGCAAGCTTTAGCGTCCAGGCCAATGGCCCTGCCTGCAGAAGAACGGCTGCAATACCGGCGCTGACGGCTGCGGCACAGATCATGTCGGCCAAGGCCACCCCCAGACCGGAAGCCAGTCCCTTTTTTAGGCCAAGCTTCAAGGTGCGCTGGAGGACCATCATCCCGATGGGCCCGATTGGCGCGGCTACGGATATGCCCAAAAGCAAGCTCTTTACGAACAACACGCTTGGCATCCGCTACTCCTCCTTAACGCTTGACAACGCGATCATGGTATTGGTTTTGATCACACCCGGAATTTGCTTCAGCCGCAGCGAAATCAATTCCTCCAGCTGTTTGGTGCTTCCTGTTGCTGTTTTTAGCAGATAATCAAACTCTCCAGCAAGGTGGTGACATTCCAGAACCGCTTCCTCCTCCAGAATAGCAGCTTGGAATGCCGGTATATGCTCCGGTCGCTCCAGCGTAATGAAGATGAAGGCCAACAGCCCCAGCCCCATAAACTCTCTGTTCAGCTTCACCGTAAAACCGTCAATGCAGCCGCAGGCCTCCAGCTTGCGGATCCGCTCCGACACCGCAGGCAGAGACAGATGAATATGCTTGCTGATCTCCGAATGACTCATCCGCCCGTCTGTTTTCAGCAAATCAAGAATTTGCCGGTCCATCGCATCCATTTCTCCCACTCCTTTTTAAGCCTTATTGTACATAATGCTTAATATATTTTATATAGTTTTCAATTTTTCCGTTTTTAATAATGTATTTCTATCTCTCTACATTATAATGTTCATCTAACTTCCCATTTTCTTCACTGCCGCTTTAAAAAGAAAGGCATCCACAGCTCTTACGGAACTGAGAAGCACTTAAAGGCGAAAATTCGCGAGTCTACATTTCTTACGGAACTTAGCGACTGTTAGAAAGCAATTTCGCTCCCCAAGCAGGCAAAATAGCCCTGTAAGAGCTTCTGAGTTCCGTTAGGTTTCTTCCATTGCTTAATTTAGCCTCTAAGGGTCGCTGGGTTCCGTCAGATTTTCGTACATGCCTCGTACACGCCCAAATTCTGCCCCCAGCCCTATAGCGCGACTGCCCATCACGGGAAAACCTCCGGCACATCATCAATCCCGCCAAGCGGTCTACAGAAGCTGCACAGAAAAAAGCCCCCGCCCTTTTGCCGAAGGCGGAAGCTTTTATGTATGCCCTATTAGCCGCTGTAATACTTGGACCGGACAAAGGTCTCAATGGCTTGAACCCGGCTGCGGACGCCCATCTTATCATAAATTCTCCGCTGGTAATTGTCGATGGACCGTTTGCTCATATGAATCTGGTCCGCAATCTGCTCTTGGGTATACCCTTTCATAATCATATTCATAATCGCCGCTTCTTCCGCATTCAGCTCTACCTCTACAGTGGTGAGAGGCTGTCTGCTGAGCAGCTGCAGGCCGCTCTGGGGGATCACCACATTGCCGGCAAGCACACAGTAAATAATATGCTTGATGGTGTCCTGCTTCATTCCTTTGGAGATCACTCCGCTGGCATGAATCTCCAGGAATTTAGGCAGCAATGCCTCCGTCTCCATCCCCGTAAAGATCACGATTTTGAGATCCGGGTATTCCTTCTTCAGAAGTTCGCAAACATCCGTGCCTGCCATATCGGGAAGCAAATAATCCAGCAGCACCAAATCCGGCTTTAAATCACCGACCACATTCAAACAATCCTGGCCGGTAGGGGCGATTCCGATGACTTGAATATCCTCCAGTTGCTCCAGCATAACCTTCGTCGCCTGAGCCATCAGAGGGTGATCATCCACGATTAAAATGGAATACGACATTGTTTTCACCCGATTCAAATGGAATGCAATCACGATGCAATTATTTTATGCATTGACTTTGCGTGACAATTACATGCTATGCAGTAAATATATCACGAAATTGACAAGAATGGGAGTGCCAATTTCATATTTATGTCGTTTTTTAAAATATAAAATTATCCGCATTCATTTTCAACCGGATTCTTCACATAGAAGGCTCGAAGGGTTTTATCATACCAAATTTCAAAGGCGGGGCGCAATTGCAGAAAAAGGAAGTCCAGCAAAAAGTAAAAAAAGCGTTATCCGCAAAGGGATACGCTTTTTTTATCACTTGGCCATAACGGGGCGCTTAAACCTTCACGGCAGTTGGGCGCACCTCTCTACGGCCGACACGCAGAGACAAACCAAAGCACAACAGCAGCACAATGCTTGCCAGGCTGTAAGGATAATTCACATTCAAGTCGAACAGCAATCCCGCGACAATGGGCCCCGCGATATTGCCAAGGCTGGTAAAGGCGGAGTTCAAGCCGGCGACATACCCCTGCTGAT
The DNA here is from genome assembly GCF_046098205.1 of Paenibacillus mesotrionivorans. Taxonomy (NCBI): domain Bacteria; kingdom Bacillati; phylum Bacillota; class Bacilli; order Caryophanales; family Paenibacillaceae; genus Paenibacillus; species Paenibacillus mesotrionivorans. Next base: position 100,081 of record NZ_JBJURJ010000001.1, read on the forward strand.
CCTTAGCCAGCATGGACATCTGGGTTCCGATTGCAGGCCGCAATATATCAATGGCCAGAAATACAATAAAGGTTACGGCAAAAATAAGCCAGAACTTATGGACAAATAGGGTCAGAAGAATAAAGATCCCGGCGAAAAGCAGACATACGGAAATCACCCGTTTTTCTCCGAAGCGGTTTAATATCCAACTAAAGGCTGTTGCTTGCACTACTGCCCCGCTGATTGAACCAAAGGTAATGATAAACGCAATATCCTTCGGTCCAAACCCAAACTTATGATCGACGAACAATCCGAATACCGTTTCGAAGTTCGCCAGACCGAATGAAAGCACAAACACAATAATGAGGCTTAAAAAGTAGGGTTCACGGTAGGAGGACATCAATTGGTTCAAAAAACTGCTCCGTACCTGGGGCTTCTGAATTTCTGAACCCTCCTCCTTACGCTCCGGCAAGGATTCCTTAAGCACGAATAAGGTAATACAGGCCGCTGCCAATCCGGCTGCTGCCGCGGAATAAAAAGGCACCCGGATTCCGAATTCAGAGATGTATCCCCCAATCCCCGGACCAATAATAAAACCTGTGGTGATTGAGGCATTAATATACCCCATCCCGGCAGCACGTTCCTCGTTGGTTGTTACATCTGCTGCATACGCCATAACCGCAGGCATAATCATCGCGGCACTGATGCCGCCAAGCATACGGGCGAGGAACAGCAGAAGCGTATCGCTTGCCAATCCGAACAATCCCTCCGAAAAAGCAAAAAGGACCATCCCTGACACAATCATCTTTTTTCTTCCGAATTGGTCAGAAAAACGTCCCGCCAAAGGCGAAAATAATAGCTGCGTTAATGAAAAGGCCGCCACTAATAGACCAACCGTGCTTCCCGTAATCCCCAAGTTATCCATATACTTGGGCATGATGGGAATGATCAGTCCTATACCGGTAAACACCAGGAACAGATTCAACATCAGGATGAGGATGGCTCCCCGTTTCTTCAACATAATCGACATACGTTTTTCCTCCAAAGATGTACGAAACATACTGAATTTTCATTCTAGATCTTCACAAAAAATTAAGCGGTGGCTACACCGCGCAAAAAAACATCTATGGCCAGACGGTACATATCCAATGTTTCCTGCCGGCTCATGTTTCGGGTATGCTGACTCAACCCCAAAAAAAGGCTATCCAAAATAACAGCCAGCCCGTTAAGATCTAACCCCTGTAGCTCCCCGTTATCGATCCCCCGCTGGAGCAATTGCCGGTTAAAAGCCAGATAATCCTGGACAATTTCATGAATATGGTCTTCCACTTCCGTAGGCTTTTCGGTGTTGTTGTAGAATTCGTCTATCGCTTTGGTTAAAGGGTGATTCAACTGGTCCAATGCCAGATGATCCGCCAAACCGTATAACTTATCAACCACCGTGGGAAAATTTGGCTCTTTAACTAACCAGGTTTCCTCCCATTCCCGGTTCCAATCCTCAATTAAATAAAGGAACAGGCTTTCCTTGCTCTTAAAATGATAATAAATGTTGCCGGCGCTGCAGGAGGTAGCCTTCACAATATCTTCAATAGAAGTAGCTTTATAGCCCTTTTGAATAAACAAGGCCCTGGACGCATCGGCGATTTTCTTCTTCGTCTGCTCGGTTTGCAGCTTTTTCTTATTCACGTACGGCCTCACCTCGGTTGCGGAATAATACTGAACGTTTATTCAGTATTATAGCCGGTATAGCTGATTCATGCAAGCTTCAGTAAAGAAAAACACCCCGTCGGGGTGTTTATTTAGCCGGTTCTATGGTGAGCTCTACATTGGTTTGGTTGGTAGGCTCCAGTTGCTCCAGGTCCACCCAAAACACTGCGCGTTCCTTATCTTCATGTTCTTTCGCCAACCGGGCTGTTTCCATTTTTAAGCCGCTGTCGTGCAGCTCCTCCGGAGCGATGGCATCCTTCCCGTCAACAAAACCGGAGTACCGCTGGGGCTCAATATGGACCTTGATTTTGTCCCAGCCTTTGGCTTGGGCATATTCAATGGGGTTCATAGCTGATCACACTCCTTACCCTTCTATACTCGCGAAAGAGGGGAGTTGAAACATGCGCTCAGTAGAAAAAGGACAAACAGGACTCCGTCTAGCGGAATCCTGCTCGCCCTTTTCTTACTTCTTTCCATCAATAATGCGTCACGTACTGATCCCGTTCCCACTGGTGGATCTGGGTCCTATACATGTCCCATTCAATTTCCTTCAGCTCATAGAAGTATGCGGTGGCGTGTTCGCCCAGCGCATTGACGATGATATCGTTGCGGATCATCTCGCCAAGGGCTTCCTTCAGATCCATCGGCAAGCTGGGGATACCCTGCTCCTCCCGCTCTTCGTCGGTCATGACGTAGATGTTCCGGTCCACAGGAGCAGGCAGGGAGGTCTTGTGGCGGATGCCGTCCAGACCGGCAGCCAGCATAACGGCCAGCGCCAGGTATGGGTTGGCGGCTGGATCCGGGTTGCGGACCTCAACACGGGTGCTCAGGCCGCGGGATGCCGGGATACGGATCATCGGGCTGCGGTTGCTGGCGGACCAGGCTACATAACAAGGCGCTTCATAACCGGGCACCAGGCGCTTGTACGAGTTGACAATCGGATTGGTGATGGCGGCCATTCCCTTGGCATGCTTCAGGATGCCGGCCATATAATAGCGGGCGTCGATGCTCAGGCCCAGCTTGTCCTTTTCATCGTAGAAAGCATTCTCGGAGCCCTTAAACAGGGATTGATGGCAGTGCATACCGGAGCCGTTCACCCCAAAAAGAGGTTTGGGCATAAAGGTGGCATGCAGTCCGTGTTGACGGGCTACCGTTTTCACCACCAGCTTGAAGGTCTGAATCTGGTCGGCTGCCTTCAAGGCATCGGCATATTTGAAGTCGATCTCATGCTGGCCTGGAGCCACCTCATGGTGGGATGCTTCGATTTCGAAGCCCATTTCCTCCAGAGTCAGTACGATCTCGCGACGGCAGTTTTCACCCAGATCCATCGGTGCCAGATCGAAATAACCGCCCTGGTCGTTCAGCTCTGTAGTGGGATTGCCCTTCTCGTCGGTTTTGAACAGGAAGAATTCCGGCTCAGGACCCACATTCATGGCGGTATATCCCATCTCCTCCGCTTCCTTCAGCATACGCTTAAGGATCCCGCGGGGGTCACCGGGGAACGGACGGCCGTCCGGCAGATAGATGTCGCAGATCAGCCGTGCGATCCGGTCCTCGGCCACCCAAGGGAAAACCACCCAGGTGCTCAGATCCGGGTACAGGTACATGTCGGACTCTTCAATCCGCACGTAGCCTTCAATGGAGGAGCCGTCGAACATCATCTTGTTGTCAAGCGCTTTCTCAAGCTGGCTTAACGGAATTTCTACGTTCTTGATGACGCCCAGAAGATCGGTAAACTGCAGCCGGATAAACCGGACATTCTGTTCCTTGGCAATACGAAGAATGTCTTCTTTCGTGTAATTGGAATACACTCGAGTTCTCCTCCCTTATGTACAATATGGCTGAATCAATGAAAGAAGCGGGACAGCTCACCCTGAATCATGGATACCTGGCCGGGACGTTTGCCGCCGGTCATCAGCTGCTGCTTGAGCATCTTGTGAAGCTGGGAATCAGTGAGCTCCTTGCGCTTCACTTCCGTTTGCTCGTTTAATACGGTGGCTTCCTCGGAGGTTTGGTCCACAGGCAGAAGCACCTGCTTGATCCCCGCGATGTTAACACCCTTCTCAATCAAATCCTTAATCTGCAGTAGACGCTCCACATCATTAAAAGAATACAACCGCTGGTTGCCGCCTGTACGGGCCGGCATAACCAGTTCGTGCTGCTCGTAATAACGGATTTGGCGAGCGGTTAAATCCGTCAGTTTCATCACGATACCAATGGGGAAAAGCGCCATATTCCTGCGGATGTCATCACTCATACCTTATCACCCCTGTGACACTTTATGTTATGATCGTATCACTATAACAAGAACTTGTCAAGTTGTGTTAGGTTTAATTACAATGGTTAATCCAGCTGAAGCAAGCCCTTTTCCACCATATTCTGCAGAGCGCACAGCACTCCCAGCTTGGCGTGGGAATAGGTAAGCCCCCCCTGCATATAGGCGATATAAGGCTCGCGGATCGGCGCATCTGCCGACAGCTCAAGGCTGCCTCCTTGGATGAAGGTTCCTGCAGCCATGATCACGGGATGCTCGTATCCGGGCATGTCCCACGGCTCCGGTACCACATGGGCGTCTACGGCAGAGGCCTTCTGAATCCCCTGTACAAAAGCAATCAAATGCTCGGCGCCTGTAAACCGGATGGCTTGAATAAGGTCCGTCCGGGTATCCTGCCAGCGGGGATGAGTATCAAAGCCAAGGTCCTCAAAAACTGCCGATGCGAACACGCTGCCCTTGATGGCTTGTCCCGTGGTGTGAGGCGCCAGAAACAGCCCCTGATACATGCCGCGCAATGTTCCCAGAGTAGCGCCTACCTCACCGCCGATCCCCGGTGCCGTTAAACGGTAGGCCGCTTTCTCAACCAAATCGGCCCGTCCGACAATATATCCCCCGCCGGATGCCACACCACCGCCGGGGTTTTTGATTAAGGAGCCGGCCATCAGGTCCACACCTGCTTGGGTGGGCTCCAGGAGCTCCGTAAATTCGCCGTAGCAGTTGTCCACGAACACAATCATTCCGGGATACAGGTTTTTTACAAAACGCACCATTTCCCCGATTTCCTCCACAGTGAAGGCGGGCCGCCAGTCATAACCGCGGGAGCGTTGGATGCCCACCATGGTGGTCCGTGAGGTCAGCCGTTCCTTGATGGCCTCCCAGTCGGGTTTCCCTGCAGACGTCAGAGCCACCTCGCCATAATGGATGCCGTAATCCTGCAGGGAGCCTGTCCCATCCGCCGGTTTGCCGATTACTTTATGGAGGGTGTCATAAGGGCGTCCTGTAATATAAACCAGCTCATCCCCGGGACGCAGGCACCCGAACAGTGCCGTAGAGATGGTATGGGTACCGGACACAAAATGGGGCCGGACCAATCCGGCCTCCGCCCCGAAAATATCCGCATACACCAGATCCAGCACCTCCCGGCCGCGGTCATTGTACCCGTAGCCAGTGGAGCCTGCAAAGTGGAAATCACTGACCTGATGCTTCTGGAAAGCTTCGATCACCTTCCACTGGTTTTCGTCGATCAGCCTGTCGATTTCCTTCAGCTTTGCTTCCGCCTTGATTTCTGCCTGTTGTGCAGCTTTGGTGATCGTCTCTGTGAAATTCATCCTTCAATTTGCTCTCCCTTGTCTATATCCCCTGTATTCACTTCGCATCCGGCCAGCAAATATCCGAATTTTTCATAATCCTGCGCATTCACATCCACGGAAATGACCATGTCCTCTCCGTCCACTTCCGTCTCTACTACCGTTCCCAGACGGTAAGCCAGAGAAATCTTGTCCCCTTGAACCGCGGGAATCCGGAAGGAATGGAGGCCTCCTGCCATTTTATCCTGAATCAGCAGCTTAAGCCGCTCCAAGTCAGCCGGATTATAAGCGGAAAGCCGGATGAAATCTCCCTCTCCCGGAGTCAAAAGCTCCACCTGTCCCGGCTGGCACAGATCAATTTTGTTGAAGACGGTAAGCATTTCCTTGCCGCGGGCGCCCAGCTCCTCGAGAACCTCAAGCACCACCTTCATCTGCTCCTCACGCATATCGATGGCACTGTCTACCACATGGAGGATCAGATCGGCCTCGTTGGCCTCCTCCAGCGTGGCGCGGAAAGCAGCCACCAGATCATGGGGCAGATTCTGGATGAAGCCAACGGTGTCGGTTATCACCACTTCCTTGCCGTTAGGCAGCTCCAGCGTCCGGGAGGTGGGGTCCAGTGTGGCAAACAGCTGATTTTCCACCAGCACATCGGCAGCGGTCAGCTGGCGCAGCAGAGTGGATTTGCCCGCATTGGTGTAGCCCACCAGCGCTACCTGGTACACGCCGGACTTGCGTCTGCGCTCCCGGTGCAGCTTGCGGTGTTTGGTAACCTCCTCCAGCTGGCGCTTCAGCTCTCCGATCCGGTTGCG